>CBHRAM010000101.1:0-10224 GCA_966076165.1 uncultured Chitinophagaceae bacterium | reverse complement strand
GCCAAAAGGTTTACCACAATAAAGAAAGTAGCCGTAATCAACACACTGCCCATTACCACAGGGAAATCTAATTTTTCCAGTGCATCAACCGTAACTTTTCCTATCCCTTTCCAGCCAAAAATATATTCCACGAAGAAAGCACCGGCGAGTAATTCTGCAAACCATCCGGTGATAGCAGTAATCACAGGATTTAATGCGTTTCGCAAAGCATGACGAAATACAACCACTTTTTTACTCAACCCTTTTGCATACGCTGTACGGATATAATCCTGGTCCAGTATATCCAGCATGGAGCTTCTGGTCAATTGTGTAATGATGGCCAAGGGGCGGATACCTAAAGTGATAGCGGGAAGGATCAGATTTTTTAAACGCAGTTCTTCCCCGTTAAATGGATCCGTATTGAATAAACTGCCGGTCATGTGTAAACCCGTGTATTGATTTAATACAAACCCAAATAAATATGCCAGTACAATCACTGTAAATAAATAAGGATCTGATATGCCCAATACACTGGCGAAGACGGAAGAAGTATCCATCCAGGTATTTTGTTTTACCGCTGCAAGGATACCCAATAATACGCCCACAACTGTAGCGAGCAGCATGGCAGCTAAAGCGAGTAATAAAGTTCCGGGCAGGGCCTCCATCAATACTTCCCCTACTTCTTTTTTTGTCTGATAGGATCTTCTGAGATAGGGAATTTTTATGCCAAACTTTGTATCGCCACCTATAAAGAATCCACGGAGTTGTTTTTTCTGAATATCTTCTTTTGAATGAACCGAAACAGGTGACACATCATTAAGGTACATCACAAACTGTTTCCATTTGGGGTGGTCGAGCGCCAGTTCTTTACGGATATTTTTCATGGTGGTGCTGTCACCGGATTGTCCGAGCACTAACCTTGCAGGATCACCAAAACCCTGGAACAAAAAGAAAACGATCACCACAACGCCCATCAGCACCAGTAAGCCATATACTATTTTTTTGGTGAGAAAGCTGAGCATGGGGTTCCGTTACTTATTTGAGGTGATTGGTAGCATCCAATACTTTCTGGAAATCCACATAACTGATCTTATCCAATACCAACGCTCCTTTCATAAAGAAATAAGTCGGCGTAACCCTTGCTGCTGTTTTTAACACGGTGGCATCACATTTCACCACCGTTGCATTAGGTAGTTTGGATACGGCCCTGTCAGCATCGGCGGTAACGATCAGGATAGGAATATTTTTCTGTTGTGCCTGTCTGGCAATGGTTGCAAATCCCCCTGCCCATTTATCCACCTGTTCCATATCCTTCGCCAGCACCATGATATAAGGGTTGGTTTGCGAAAGAACAGCCGAAGTTGTATCGTTGCCTGATAAGGACTGAAGTGAGAAATCAACAATTTTTGCCTGCAGCCCATTCCCTTTTTTGGCCAGTTTGTCTTTACGGTCCACATACTCATAGGTTGAATCAAAATCGGCAGGAAAATGTGTCTGGTCAAATTCAATCTGTTTACCGGCTTTCTTATAAATAAACATGATCGAAAAACTATCGGGTACAGCACCTGCAGGCGTCTTCATCTGTTCGAGGATATTATTTCCTTTTTTGTAAGGAAGACAATCCACTACGGGTAAATGCTGTAACACATACCACTGTCCAACAGAAGTAGCTGCGGTTACCAGGATCAATAAAAAGACGGCTGCAAAAGGTTTAACGGAACTCTTGATCTTTTTGCTTGTGGCAAATAATACCAGTATCAAGACCAGCAGAAAAATATCTTTTCCAAAAGATTGTGCGGGTGTTAAAGGCAGGCAATCGCCAAAACAGCCACAGGTCTTGATCTTGCCGGAGAATAAGGCATAGCCGGTTAAGAAAGTAAAGAAAATGATGAGTAGCAATAAAAGCCAGCTGAACAAACGCATTCTCCAGCCAATGATCACGGCAACGCCGGCCAATACTTCAAACACATTCATCAGTAAGGCAAAAGCCAATGTATAATCGTTCAGAAAATTCCAACCCCATACTTCGAAGAATTCCTGCATTTTATAACTCAGGCCGGATGGGTCGTTCGCCTTGATCAGGCCGGAAAAAATAAATAATAACCCAACTACCCAACGAATGATCAGCAAAAATGTTTTCATGTATTTGTATTAGTGTTTTCCTTCCTCAATTAAGATCAGGGCAAAAACGGAATAATTAATGATGTCTACATAATTGGCATCGATGCCCTCACTGATCAGGGTCTTTCCTTCGTTACTGAGGATCTGTTTGATGCGCATCAGTTTCATCAGGATCAGATCGGCGAAACTCTGCTGGCTCATTTCGCGCCAGGCTTCTCCGTAATCGTGATTTTTATCCAGCATGGTATTTTTGGCAAATTCGATGTTTTTATGATACAGTGCATCCACCTGCTCAACCGGTAATTCTTCTACCTGTGGTTTACCCAGTTCCAGCTGCATCAGGCCGATGACTGCATAATTGAGGATCCCTTTGAATTCGGAAGGAATATCATCCCCTACTTTCTGTGTATTCAGATCCTGGATGGTTCTGATGCGCAGGGCTTTGATAAAGATCTGGTCAACCACCGAAATAGTGCGCAGCACCCGCCATGCGGTACCGTAATCCTTGGTCTTTTTGATGAAGATGTCTCTGCACTGACCTACTGCCTGGTCGTATTGCTGGTTTGTTTGGGTCATTATTCCGTAAACGCTTTAATGCTTTGGTAATATCTTTGAATGCAAGATAGGTGATTGCGAAATTTGAAAATTTGAAAATTTGAAAATGAATTATCATAATGTTCACACTGAATTGCAGGGGTAGCTTATTGGTCATCGATTCACCGATCGTAATGGGCATCATCAATGCCACGCCCGATTCTTTTTACAGCGGCAGTAGGCAGGAATCGGTTGAGGGGGCATTGCAGAAAGCAGCAGAAATGCTGAAACAGGGCGCTACGATCCTGGATATTGGCGGGCAGAGCTCCCGTCCGGGCAGTGAAATGAGTGGTATGGAGGAAGAGATCAAACGGGTTGTACCTGTTATTGATGCCATTGCCAAAGCATTTCCGGAAGCTTTTATTTCCATAGATACATTTCATAGCCAGGTGGCCAAAGCTGCGGTGGATTCTGGTGCATCCATAATTAACGATATCAGTTCGGGACAATTCGACCCGCAAATGCTGCCTACCGTAGCTTCCCTCCAAACACCCTATATAGGTATGCACCTTAAGGGCACACCGGAAACCATGCATGTAAAACAAGAGTATGCTGATGTGATCACAGAAGTGCTGGATTTCTTTATACAGAAAGCAGAGGAATGCAGAAAACTGGGCATCACTGATTTTATCCCTGATCCCGGATTTGGGTTCAGTAAAAAAACAGAAGATAATTTCAGGCTGATCAAACACCTCGAAGCTTTTTCCATTCTGCAAAAGCCTTTGTTGCTGGGCGTTTCAAGGAAATCCACGATCTATAAAACCCTTGGGATCACACCGGAAGAATCGCTGAATGGCACAACTGTTCTGCATACAGCCGGATTACTGAAAGGCGCGGTTATTCTTCGGGTGCATGACGTGAAAGAAGCCATGGAAGCGATCAGGCTCACTAACTACTTACAATAAAAAAAGCGGCTTGATAAAAGCCGCTCTTTTTTATGCTGAATACATTTGATTTATTTAGCAGGATTGTGTGGGTTTGCACCAGGTGCACCCGGAGCTGCTGCAGGCTGAGGAGCCGGCTTAGCTACATCCAATACTTCGATTTCAAATATCAGGTTGCTGTACGCAGGGATCGGAGGGTTTGGATAAGGGCCATAACCTAACATAGCAGGTATGTATACTTTTCCTTTACCGCCTTTACCAAACAAACGTAAAGCATCATCCAATCCTTTGATCACTTTCTGGGCGCCAATGATCACAGATAATGGCTGGCCACCACCGGGTTTGGTCTTGTCTGTATTTGAATCGAATTCTTTACCATCCAGGAAAGTTCCTTTATACATAACCTGCGCCTGCATACCAGAATCGGCTTTTACAGCATCACCGGCATTGATCACTTCTACCAATACACCTGAAGGGGTAGATTGTGTTTTCACACCTTTCTTAGCGGTGAAATCCTGTAATTCTTTCACTTCTTTTGCTTTCTCGGCATCCTGTTCTTTCTGAACATCTGCTAAAGCTTCAATCTGTGAAGGGAAGGTTTTGATGATCTCTGCACGGCCTTTGATCAGGTCTTTGGCTTTGAAGATATTATTGTACTCGATGAAGCCGAGTTTTTTCAGGCTGTCAACACTCAATACAAATTCAACTTTATCGCCCGGTGCCAGTTTGGTTAACAGTTCAAAGAAACTGTGTTTACCCACTTTCGCGGTATCCATGATCATATAAGTAGCGATATGGCCATAAGAGGTCTGCAATACAGAATCCTTACCTGTTTTGTACTCCAGGTTGTATTTTACAAACTGTCCCTGTTTCAGTGTTTCTTTACTGCCTCCAGCGGTAAGCTTATACTTAACACCTGATGGGGTTGTCTGGTATTGGTTACAGCTTGCAAGCAATACGATCGCTAATAAAAGCGTGATGGTTGTTCTCATTTTTCTTATTGTAGTTGATTGTGATATTCGGGAATTACCTGTTTAAATTTTTTAACTGTGCTTTCAAGGCTTTCACTGTCCCTGCCCCCTGCCGCATTAAAATGCCCGCCGCCTTCAAAATGTTTCCTCGCAAATGTATTCACATCAAAGTTCCCTTTGCTTCGGAAGCTCCATTTTCTTTCCCCATCCCTGTCTATGACCAATGCGCCGAATTTGATCCCCTGGATGGTGAGTAAATAATTGACCAATCCCTCAGTATCGCCTGTTTTAATATTGTACCGCTGCAGATCTGCTTTGGTAATATACATAAAGGCAGTATTATATTCATACAGCAGTTCCATCCGGTTTACCAGCGCATAGCCGATAAAGCGAAGGCGGTTCTCGAGGAAATTATCATAGATATTATCGTGAACCTTGGTGTGCTGAAGCCCTTTTTCTTTTAAAACGGCTACCATTCTGTGAACAGAAGGCCCGGTTGCGGGAAAACGGAAGGAACCGGTGTCCGTCATAACCCCCGTGTACAGGCATTCGGCCATTTCGGGTGTGATCTTATCCTGGTGACCCGATTCTGTAATAAAATCAAATACCATTTCACAGGTAGAGCTTTTGGCGGTATTGCTTACCCCATACGTAAATGCTTCTTCCTGAGGCTGTTCATGATGGTCGATGAGAATTTTGGTGCATTTGGCATCCATAAGAGGCTGCTCCATATGCTTGGTGCGGTGCAGGATATTGAAATCGAGGCAAAAGATTACTTCAGCCTGGTCGATGATTCCTTTTGATTTTTCGCGTTGCTGCTCAAAATCCACCACTTCTTTTACCCCCGGCATCCAATTCAGAAATTCGGCCCAGTTGGTTGGGGAGATCACGGTAACGGTATGTCCCAATCCTTTCAGAAAATGGTACAAACCCAGGGCGGACCCCATTGCATCGCCATCCGGCTTCTGGTGCATGGTGATGACCATCTTAGCGGGTGTGTGCAGGCTGGGGTAAAAACGATCGATTGGAAGCATATAAGGCGGCAAAATTGCGGTTTCCATGCTATTCTATCAAATCAATTTATAGGCCTTTAACAAAAATCAAAGGATAATATCCCTAAAAAGCCCTGCTAATCCGTACTTTTGCGGCCGAAATTGAAACTTATTTATGAGCAACAGAACATTCACCATGATCAAACCGGATGCCACACAAAAAGGCGATACCGGTGCTATTTTAAACCAGATCATCAAAGCCGGCTTTGCCGTTAAAGCGATGAAATGGACCCGTTTGACCAAAGAACAGGCAGGTTTATTCTATGAAGTACATAAGGAAAGGCCTTTCTACGGAGAGCTGGTTGATTTTATGAGCAGCGGCCCTATTGTGGCAGCGATCCTTGAAAAAGACAATGCCGTAGCAGATTTCAGAACCCTGATCGGCGCCACTAACCCGGCCCAGGCTGCTGAAGGCACAATTCGTAAATTATATGCAGCTTCTGTTGGCGAGAATGCCGTTCATGGCAGCGACAGCGATGAGAATGCAGCGATCGAAGGCGATTTCTTCTTCTCTAAACTGGAGAGGTTTTAAGTAGCCGTAATTATTTATTGAAAGGCCATTTCATTTGATGAAGTGGCCTTTTTTAATGAGTGGATGAGTGAATGGGTTAGTTGTTATTGATTATTGGGTTGGATTTGTTGGTGGATTCGCTGATGGTTACTCCGTGAAATTTTACCTGTTTGGTGAGGCCTCCGTTGAAAAGCAGATCAGCGGTTTTAGTGAATTCTCCATGGGCGTCGCCGTTAAAGCCGAGGCTGATAAAAGTTGATCTTCCCGGTAACAGGCTCTCTCCTGCCCTGAATTTAGGAGTGGTGCAGCCGCAGCCCACTTTTACATCCTGTAATACCACTGTGTCCTTGCTGATATTTTTGATCACCAGTTTATATTCAAGGGGGATGCCGGCGGGGATCCTGCCCATATCGTAATCGGCATTGGTGATGGATACCATCTTATCGATATCTTTTTTAGGTTGCTGGCTTACCTGTGCCTGAAGCACAATGGCCAATAATCCTGCAAAGACCAGGGGTAGTATATTCTTGAAGTGTTTGCTGATAAAATTCATTTAATCCTTTTTTAAGCCTGCTCAAAAGTATAAAAAACTGTACGGTGTTATTTGAATAATATATCAGATTTTTTTTACTACTTTTAATCGCCAATCCTACGAAAAACTCCTCCGCTTTTATTTAAACGAATTAACTGATATCAATTTATGAGAAGTTTCGCGATCCTGCTTTTATGTTTCACCTGCTTTTTTGCTGTGGCACAGCAGTCTTCCAAAAAGACCTATATCATTTCTTCAAACAGTGCTACGCCTCTTTTGTATAATCATATCACTACCATAGATCTGCAGAGCGGTAAACCTTTGGAGGACCTGTACAGTATTGATAAGAAATATGCAAAAAGGACAACAGACAGGAAATCTTATGAGAAAGACGACAATGAAGATGACCAGTTAAAAAACCCAACAGGCGGTTCCATTGCGGCCACGGCTTATGATGCAAAGTCCAACCGCTTATTTTATATACCACTTCAATTATCAGAGTTACGGTATATGGACCTGAAAGAATCTTCTCCTTGTTTTACGTATCTCCAGGGGCAGTCGCTCAACCTTTTACATAACAAGGATGATGTTGCCAACCAGATCACGCGCATGACGATCGGTTCGGATGGTAATGGGTATGCTTTATCCAATGATGGAGAGCACCTGATCAAATTCACAACACAGGGAACACCTGTGATACAGGACCTTGGCGTATTGATCGATAACCCGAAGAATACCATTCTCGTCCGTTCCAGCTGTACTTCATGGGGCGGAGATATTGTAGGATCGGCAGATGGCAGTTTATACCTGATCACGGTGCGTAACCATGTTTTCAAGATCAGCCTGCCCAGCAAAAAATGTGATTATATAGGGATGATCAAAAACCTGCCACAGGAATTCACTTCCAACGGGGCATCGGTTGATGAGAATGGTGACCTGTTGGTTAGTTGCGGTGTATCTCTCGGCAAGAACTTCTCTCCTGTTTATAAAGTGAAATTCCCGAACCTGGATGCTGAGCCTTTAACAAAAGGCGTTGCGGGGATCGGTAATATTTCTGACATGGCCAGCAGCAACCTGCTTTTTCAAAAACCCGGCAAAACCATTGAAACAGGTGTGGTGGCTTTCAGTCAAACAGTAGAGGCCGATGAGAACAACCTTCCCAATATCACCATCTTCCCTAACCCGGTAAGCCGTGGCAAGTTCCAGATCCGTACCACAAACATGAAAGAGAAAGGTGATTATAAAATGATCCTGATGGATGTAAACGGTAAGGCAGTGATGGAAGGAAAAATGAATATCGGGTTGAAGACCAATATCCATTCTTTCAATTTTCCGTCGACACATGCAAAAGGTGTTTATTTTGTACAGATAGCAGATATTTTTAACCGGACGATCTATTCGCAACAATTGATCGTTGAATAGAACGATTTCAATAAATCATAAAAAAGCCCCTGAACAACAGGGGCTTTTTTATGTAAATGCTTTGCCAGTAAGTGTTTCAAAGGATTGCATATAAATATGTTTTTTATCAGGATTAAAATAACTGTCGACAAAACTATGGCAATCCGCTAGTCGAATGAAGCAAGCACAGTAGCCGCCCCACTACAAGTCCTTCTACAGAAACATACAAGAACCTCAGTTTAATAACGGCCTGTTACGGGTGTTTACACCGAGTTTTTCATAATGTGTTTTATCGACGCATTTAAGCGGTATTTTTATTTCGGTTTCTACATAAATCCAATATCCCCTCATGAAGAGCAACAGGTATATCTATCTGTTTATAGCTGCATGCGTGTGTCTAAGCATGAAATCTTTTGCCCAGGGCATCTGTTCCAGTAATGCATTGGCCCCTGTTTTCAAACAAACATTTGATTCGAGCAAAACATCCGGCACCAAATCAGGTGTTCCTTCCGGTTTTATCACCAATTATACTTTACAAACCAAGAAAGCGCTGAGTGATGGTGAATATATGGTAACCCCGCTTGTACAAAATGCGCAAAAAGCCGACTGGGCCGTGGGGGGTGATCATACCGGTAATACAAACGGCAATATGTTTCTGGTAAATGCAGGTACCGGTGCCTCGCAGTTTTTTTACCAGCAGGTAGATAATCTTTGTCCGGGTTCTGTATACAGTTTCTCCGCATGGCTGGTGAATGTGAACACCATCACACAAACAAAGCCCATCTGTGGTTCGGGTTATGTGTATCCGAAAGTGACTTTCAAGATCAAGAACACATCAGGTACGGTTCTTCAGACTTTTACGACAGATACCCTGCCTTTAACCAAGAGTACTACTTCAAGTCCGAACTGGCAGCAGTATGGCTTTCAGTTCACTTTGCCTTCCGGCACTACATCATTGATACTGGAGATGGTAGATTATTATGGCGGGCTTCCGCAGTGTGGTAATGATCTTGCGATCGATGATATTGTCTTTTCGGCCTGTACACCTACGGCAACAGCAACATTGAGTGGTTCATCAACGATCTGTTCGGGCAGTTCGGCCAGTATCAGCAGTTCGATCGTTAACAGTCCTTACAGTAACCCCGCATATCAATGGCAGAAGAGTACGGATGGTGGAACTACCTGGACAAGCATTGGAACTGCCGGAACCGGTTCCACCAGTTATACGATCACAAGTTCCACTACAACGGATGGAGGTATGTACCGGGTATTGGTTGGCCCGGATGTATCCAGTTTAACAAGTTCAACCTGTGTTACTGCATCGAATACCATTTCATTAACGGTTAACCCCTCACCTTCTGTTTCTATTAATGCTGTGAGTTCTGCCTGCTCAGGAAATACTTTATCATTAGCTACTACTGCATCGGGCGGCACTACACCTTATACATATAGCTGGACAGGGCCGAACAGTTTTTCATCAACTGCGGCCAATCCATCTATTACCAATGTGACCACATCTGCTACAGGTACCTATACGGTGATACTTACCGACAATAAATCATGTACCGCCACCGCAACCAAATCTGTCATTGTGAGCAGTACACCAGCGGTTGCGGCTATTGCGGGCAATGCAGGTGGCTGTACAGGAAGTACGGTAAGCTTGACCGATGCCACTCCGGGCGGTGTATGGAGCAGTGATAATACAGCCGTGGCTTCAGTAGCATCAAATGGTGTGGTAACACTTGTGAGCGGCGGAACTGCAACGATCTCTTATACTGTAACGAGTGGATCCTGTTCGGCAGTTGTTACCAAACTGATTACGGTAGCCGGTGTGAGTTTACATCCGGATGTAATTGAATGTAATAATGGTATTACGCACTTTACGGCAACGGATACTTATTATGGTGTAACCTATAGCAATAGTAATGCAGGCAATACTTATCTATGGTCGATCAGCGGAGGTGCATATTCTTTCCAAGGTTCTTCCAATGCCAATTCGCAATATCCGAATCTGCAGTTATTAACGGGTTCTTCTTTCACAGTAAATATCCAGTTTACCACAGGTGGTGTAACCTGTAGTGCCACGCAAATGGTGTATAAAAACACGGTGGCGGCTGATACGATATTGGGCTCTCATGATACAACTGTCTGTTACAATACATCTCCCCTGAACCTATCC
>CBHRAM010000100.1:0-10235 GCA_966076165.1 uncultured Chitinophagaceae bacterium | reverse complement strand
CTTTGGCAAAAGCGATCGGCGCGAGTAATAACATGGCCACCATCATCACTAAAAAAGGAGCGAGGTTAAACAGGAACTTATCTGCCTGATCGGGTACCAATCCTTCTTTCAAGATCAATTTCAAAGTATCAGCAGCCGTTTGTAACATACCGCCCGGCCCTACCCTGTTTGGCCCTAAACGGATCTGGATATGTGCTGCAACTTTTCTTTCCATCAATACCAATACCAATCCCAATGCAGCAAACAAGGCAATGGCCAACAATATAATGATCACGCACTCCGACAATAAAGCCAGGGTTGGTGTCATATTTCCATATAACCAGTGATGGATCGATCTTGTTATGCTTTCTAAACTAAACATGCATTGATATATTTATTGTCCCGACTGTTGTATTGCTATTCAGCTTTTCTTGCGTCGCACACCTGTAGTGTTATACTTGGCTCAGCTTTTCGTCAATCGTGAATCGTCAGTCGTGAGTAAAACCTAAACTCACGATTCACGTCTCACGCCTCACGCACCACTATTACATTATCTGTCAATATCCGGTATCACCAGATCCAAAGTTCCCATCGTTGCCATCAGATCACCGATCTTGCTTCCGCTGGCCATATGATCCAATGCCGACAGATTAGAGAAACCCGGTGAACGGAATTTGATGCGATAAGGAGTAGTACCACCTTCACTTACAATGTACACACCCAACTCACCTCTCGCTGTTTCTACCCTGCTATAAAACTCACCCTTGGGTAATTTCAACACGGCTTTTGTTTTGGCCTGAAAATCGCCTTCGGGAATATTATCGATCAATTGTTCAATGATGCGGATGGATTGCATCATTTCTTTTACTCTTACGATATATCTCGCAAATGAATCTCCCCTTGTATCCAGTACTTCATCAAACTCTACTCTGTCATACGCATCATACGGAGCGATCTTCCGGATATCAGAAGCAACACCACTTGCCCTGGCCACAGGCCCGGAACAACCATACGAAATAGCATCTGCCGGTGAAATGATCCCCACACCTTCTGTACGGTTACGGAAGATCACGTTATTGGTAACCAGGTCTTCAAATTCAGTAACTTTTTCTTTGAACTGCGTCACAAACTGTTTCACCTTCTTCTGAAAATCTTCATGCAGATCAAATGTTACCCCGCCCGGTGTCATATAGTTCATGGTAAGCCTTGCACCGCAGGTCTCTTCCATGATATCGGTGATCAGTTCTCTTTCGCGGAATGTATAAAAGAAAGGAGTGAACGCACCCAGATCCATGGCCATCGCACCCAGCCATAATTCATGGGATGCAATACGGGTAAGCTCTGCCATCAATACCCTGATCACTTTGGCGCGGTCGGGTACTTCTATCTGCATACCTTTCTCAACACAAAGTGCGCAGGCCTGGTTATTGATATGTGCCGACAGATAATCCATCCGGCTGGTCACATAAATAAACTGGCGGTAATTCAGGCTCTCACACATTTTCTCGATAGAGCGGTGTATATAACCCAGGTGTGGTTCTATTTTTTTGATCGTTTCCCCGTTCAACGTGATCACGAGGTGCAGTACACCGTGTGTGGCAGGGTGCTGCGGACCAACATTGATCACCAGTTCGCCTTCTGAACCGATGCCGGTAGTATCTTTTATGATCTCTGTTTGCGTGTACATGGCCCGGCTATAATTTTATCATGTTGATAGGGTCTTCAAAATCTTTTCTTAAAGGGAAACCTTCAAAATCATCTGTCAGTATCAATCTCCGAAGATCGGGATGGTTCAAAAACACCACGCCAAACAATTCAAATACTTCACGCTCATGAAACTCCGCTGTGCGCCAGATATCTGAAACGGTTTCTATTTCAGGTTTGGCCGCATCCAGTTTGGCTTTCACTACAATATTAACTTGACGGTTCTTACTCGAAGAAAGATGGTAAACAACGGTGAGATGGGTTTTCCAGTCAACACAGGTAAGACAAAACAAATAATCAAAAGGCAATTCAGCATTCCGCAGTTTATGTGCCAGGTCTTTCCAGGTACCGGGCTCAACGTTGATGTTCAGCCATTCCCCGGTTTCATCGAAACTGGCTGTGGGTGCAGCGATGGTGATAAATTCTTTGATGGCTTCGTTCGTCATACTATACTATCTAGGCTTTGGATTCTTCTCTGATCTGTTCGCGTGTCAGTCCGCTTTTAATTTTCTCCTGCAAGGTAATCAGTGCATGCAGCAAGGCTTCCGGCCTCGGCGGGCAACCCGGTATATATACATCTACCGGAATAATATGGTCAGCCCCTTTTACCACTGAATAGGTATTATAAAAGAAAGGCCCGCCACTGATGGCACAGGCTCCCATGGCGATCACATATTTGGGATCGGCCATCTGGTCGTACAGTCTTTTTAAAACTGGGCCCATTTTATTCACAATGGTGCCGGCAATGATGATCACATCTGCCTGGCGGGGCGTGGCGCGTGCCACTTCAAAACCAAAACGGGAAAAATCGTATTTGGCAGAAGCCACCGACATCATTTCAATACCACAGCAGCTGGTGGCAAAAGTGAGCGGCCATAAGGAATTCGAACGGGCCCAGTTGATCAGGCCGTCGAAACTGCTTACTACAATACCGCCACCGGGGGTCTGATGTATATGCCCGGGAAATTCCTGCGCACCTGTTGGCAAGTCTTTTGTCAACTCCATTTCAATGCTCCTTTTTTATGTGCGTATAAAAAGCCCATGAATAAAATGAATATAAATACCAGTATCTCAAACAGGGCCACCATGCCTACTTTTTTAACCACCACGGCCCATGGATACAGGAAGATCAGTTCTACGTCGAAAATGAGGAATAATAAAGCGAACAGATAATACCCTACATTAAATTGATGCCAGGGAGAAGTTACGGTTGGGATCCCACACTCATAAGCCTGGCCTTTTTGAGGGTTACGGCTTTTTTTAACCAGTATTTGTCCGACAAGAATTCCGCCGGCAGAGAAAGCAACGGCTGCAACAAGTAAAGCAATTAGTGAAATAGCTCCCATACTCGAATCGGGCTTCATTGAAAACCCACCCCAAATTACGGAATTTCATATCAAAAAAATTAAGTACACAAAGATTTGCGGGCCTTATTTTAAAAAAACCTGAAATCGCGAAAAATCATCGGAAATCCTTTCTGTTCAACACATGACAGAAATCATTTTCAGCATTTTTTTTGGATGATTCTCATCAGCTTGCGATTTTGCTTCCGGTATGTTGACCGTTTCACCGGGATCCCGTTTTTACAAAAATCTGCGGCAAATT
The DNA here is from genome assembly GCA_966076165.1 of uncultured Chitinophagaceae bacterium. Taxonomy (GTDB): domain Bacteria; phylum Bacteroidota; class Bacteroidia; order Chitinophagales; family Chitinophagaceae; genus Sediminibacterium. The sequence goes on along the minus strand of CBHRAM010000100.1, from coordinate 6,947 downwards.
CCACCCCTGCAGGCGCTTCTTATGTACGCAAAGCAGGTTTATCATTTTTAAGCTTTAACCACAACAAATTTCGTAGCTTTAAACGCGCTTTCCCTGAAGTATCATTTTACGGCCTGTAGCAAAGTGGTTCCATTCATTAATCATAATCCGTTGGCTGTGAAACAAAATAATTTCGAACATATCACCAAACACAAAAGCAAGTCCTTCGCCGATCTTAAGCAAAGGATCACCTATAGTTACAATAATATAGAGAGTACCATCATTGGCCAGGTAGAAGAAGAAGGCAATCAGATCTTTCTGTACGAATATCGCGGCAAATATATCGGCACAGAATTCCTCATCTCTTTTGCGAAGAATTCAGCTTCTTATAAGCTTATTAATGTGGATGAGAAACAGAATGAGCTGACTAATTAAAGTTAGGAGTCAGAAGTTTTTATATTTATCCTACCTGTCAACTCCAGTCTTACCCCACCATTCTCCTGTGATAATTGATCTGCCCCAAATGATAATTCAGGTGGGCCAGTAGATGCAGGAGGAAATATTCAACAGTCATGGGTTGTTCAAAAACTTTTTCAGGATATTCTTTTTCGAGTTGATCCTGCGGCAGTTCGCGTAAGGTTTTGGCAACCAATAGGGCTACTCTTTCGAGATTTTCCGTCATTTGTTGTGCAGGAATATTTTTCTGGCTGAATTCTTCCGGACGGTTGCGGATATAACCGCTATGGCCAAGAATACCGCCGATATAATGTTGCAGGTTACCCAGTAAATGAAGACAAAGATTCCCCGCAGCATTGCTGATGCCGGGAACGGTTAACCATAGTTTTGTTTCATCAGTATACAGGCTGATCTCTGTTTTTACCCTGAGAATATCTCTTTCAAATAATAAGGCAAGGTTTTCGGTGAGCATGGGGTAATGATAGAATGAGTGAATGATAGGATGATAGAATGAAAAAGGTCAGGCGTTGTTATAGACTTTTAAAACGGTTTCTCTAAGTACAGAAGAAGTATCTGATACAACAAACTCCAACACTTCTGCAAGTGCGGATGGTTTAACCCAAATGTCCGGGTTAGTATCAGGCATGCTTTTTCTGTTAAGAGGTGTATCCAATGTAGAAGGGGCAAGCACCGTGGCTACCACATTCTTTCCTTTGGCTTCAGCATTCAGGTATTCTGCGAGTTTGAATAAGAGCGATTTACTTAATCCATACGCAACAAGGTTCATTCCCTGTGTGGCTTCGAGGGCGGGGCGGGCTCCTATGAAGACAAGCCTTCCGTTCCCGTTCTCCATCATGTGCACAAAAAGCGGGCGGGCAACATGATACGCTGTATCAAAATTCAATGCGAATTGTTTTTGAATATCAGCGCTGGTTGTGGCAGCCACATTCCCCATGGCAAAACCACCTACCAGCATCAAAGCGGCATCAACGGTTTTGTATTTGGTGATCACGTTACTGATAAAACCGGCAGTGGCTGCTTCATTACCCAGATCCACCACCTGTACTTCCAGGTTAGCGTGTACCGGCATTTCTGCACGCATGGATTCTGCTATAATAGTGGCGATCACCTGATATCCCTTATCCAGAAAACAATGGGTTACAGCCGAACCCAGGTTTCCATTGGCTCCGGTGATGATGACGGTTTTCATAGGCAATGATTGAATGATAGAATAAATGGAGGCTTTCTAAGTTACGCTTTTTTAGCGAATACATTCAGTGATACAATGAGGTTATCAGACAGGACAACACTGCCAACACCAATTTTATAATCAAGCCGGTTCACCCGCATATCGCCTGTTAACTGGATCCCTTCGTTTTTGGGAGTTACCGTAAAAGGAAAATTAATATCCTTACTTATCCCTTTGATGGTGAGTGTGCCTTTTACAAAATACATTCCTGCCCTGCTGCCGGCACTGATCTGTTTGGAAACAAACAATATTTTGGGAAACTGTTGTGTATGCAGATATTCCTTTGTTTTCAGGCTGCTGTCGCGAACGGCAATATCTGTATCAATGGTGTTCGCATCGGCACTTACTGAAATAAAAGAGCTTTTCAGATCGGACGGGTTGAACCTGATCTCTCCTTCCAGTCCCGTCATTTTGCCATCGGTACCCATACCCATGTTTTTGATCGTAAAACGGATCGTAGAAGCTTCATTTACCGGAATATAGGTTTGGGCACAAAGGCCGCTCCCAGCCAGGATAAGGAATAGTGACAGGAATAAATAAACGGGTCTGTTCATTAATTGAGAAGTGTTTCGCAGCCTTAAAATTACAGCCCCGCGCCACCTTCTTCCAAAATAATTATATGGGATCTCTGAAAATATCCTCCCGGTCTTATACCCGGAATTGTTAATGAGTAGTTAACAGGCGCCGGCAGGGCCCGCGGAAAAAATATGACCGTTCTTTCAACTTACAAATTATCTTGCAAGACAATTTAGAAAAGGTATGCAAAAACGTTTTTTCCGTTTACTGGTAACTGTTCTGGCTATCTGCATGATACAGGAAAGTTTCGGCCAGATGATCGATTCCATGATGTCGGTTTATGCAGAAAAGTACCCCACCGAAAAGATCCATATTCATTTTGATAAATCCATCTATAATAAAGAAGAGACCATTTGGTATAAGATCTATATTTTGTCGGGTACCGAACTCTCCCCTCTCAGTAAAAACGTTTATGTAGAATGGTATGATACAACGGGCAAGATGATCAAACAAACCGTTGCCCCGCTTTTTCAATCCACTGCCAAAGGCATGTTTGAGATCCCGGCGGATTATAAAGGCAACTTCATTCATGTGAAAGCTTTTACCAGATGGATGCTGAATGATGATTCTGCTTTTGCTTATCAAAGAGAACTCACCATCAATACCAATACGGCCAAAACTGTAGTACCGCCAAAACCTGTCGTGTTTAAAACAAGGGTGGAAACATTTCCGGAAGGCGGTTTTCTGGTAGGCGGATTAACTACCCGTGTGGCATTCAAAGCCACTAACCAGTTTGGCACACCAGTCATGATCAAGGGTTTTCTGGTGAATGATAAAAACAAAGTACTGGACACCCTGAAAGTAAAGCACGACGGAATGGGCAGCTTTACCTATACATTCAAACCCGAAGAAAAATACCAGCTGAACTGGACAGATGAGAATGGCAAAACAGGCACTACGCCTATTCCCATCACAAAAACAGAAGGTGCGAGATTAACCTTAAAGACAACCAACGATAAAGCTCTGATCCAGGTAGAGAGAACCATTAATGCCGGCGAGAATTTCAAGAAAATGAATTTGCTGGTACATATGAACCAGGCGCTTTTCTATAAAGTAAGTTTAAATGCATCAGAAAGAACATTACTCAATGCAGAAGTCCCCATTGATGAAATGCCCACCGGTATTTTACAGTTCTCCTTATTTACTTCAGACTGGATCCCGGTAGCCGAACGAATCGTCTTTATCAACAACCGCCTGCACGAATTCAATGCGAAAGTAACCCCCCAGCTGGTGAACCTGCAGCGAAGGGGAAAGAATGTATTTGATATTTCCGTTTCAGATACCGCATTCACCAATATGTCTGTTTCGGTAACCGATGCCAGTGTGGTTACACCGGATGCGTACAGTATTTATTCCGACCTGGTGTTGAGCAGTGATATTAAGGGCAAGATCTATAACCCTGCTTACTACTTAATGAGTGATGCAGACAGCATCACTGCCAATCTCGACCTGGTAATGCTGACCAATGGCTGGCGCAGGTTTGACTGGGACAAGATCAAAGCAGGCACCACACCTACGCTGAAGTATCCGGTTGAAACAGATCTGTTAACAATCAAGGGAAAGGTGTTTGGCATGAAATCCATCAGTATGACAACCCCTGTTTTACTGAACCTGATCGTTGCCAATAAAGACAGCAGTAAAAAATTTCTGTTTGTACCCGTAATGAAAGACGGCACATTTGAACAAAAAGGTATGTATTTCTATGATACCGCCCGGATCTTCTACAGTTTTAACGGCAATGAAAAGTTAACCGATATTACGCAGGTGCAGTTTGAGAATGGCTTATTGAAACAGGTTCCCAAGAAGATCCTTTACAATGACACACAGATCCCTTATTCTTTTAACGACAGTATTGCCCGGTCGAAGATGATGTATTACCTGGACCAGCAGGAGCAGTTAAAAAGAAGAATGGCATCTGCCACACTCCAGGAAGTTATTGTGAAATCAAGGGTGAAACCCAAAGAGCAGATCCTTGAGGAAAAATATGCAACCGGTTTATTTTCCGGGGGCGATGGATATACGTTTGACCTGCTGGATGACCCCGCTGCGCTGGGTGTACAGGATATCTTATCTTATTTACAGGGTAAAGTAGCCGGACTGATGATCAGCGGAACCGGTGCACAGATGACGATGAGCTGGCGCGGTTCCACACCGGATCTCTATCTGAATGAAATGAGTTCCAGCCTTGACATGATCCAGAGCACCAATGTGCGTGATATTGCCATGATCAAAGTATTCAGGCCCCCGTTCTTTGGATCAATAGGTGGCGGAAGTGGTGGGGCTATTGCGATCTATACCAAGAAAGGTGCCGATGGCAGAAAAGCCGATCCGAATGCGAAAGGCCTTGAGAATACCGTATTGGGTGGCTATTCAAAATTCAAAGAATTCTATCAGCCGCAATACGATAACCCGACCGAAGCCGTGGAAACAGATATCCGTACTACTCTATACTGGAACCCCTATGTGATCACCAATAAACTGAATTCAAGGGTGCGTATCCAATTCTTTAATAATGATTTCAGCAAAAAGCTTCAGGTAGTACTGGAAGGTGTGAATGGTGATGGAAAGATGACAAGGGTTGTAAAATTTCTTGAATAATCCATCCTTAAATAATTCCCATCTGCTGCATCAGGTAAGTGGCATTCTTTGTTTGTGCCACGCCTTTACGCATGGTAAAATCAAAGTGCAGTCCTGAATCGGTCAATTCGCTTTCAAAACAGAAATTCTCAACAGCACCGGGGTAGCTTTCGGAGAGTATGCCCAGTTCCGTATCATGCGTTGCGATGAAAGACAGGCTATCAAACTGCAATATCTTTTTGATGAGCAAAGCCGTACCATCATGCTTGTCTTTTGAATTGGTGCCACGCATCACTTCATCCAGTAATACCAATGCCGGCACGGGGCCGGGTAATGATTGAATGATCTCCTGCAGGCATTTAAGTTCTGCATAAAAATAAGAAGTGCTTTCTTCCAGTGAATCGATATGATGAAAGGAACTCAGGATCCTCACCGGGCGGAATACAAATGTTTTTGCAAAAACGGGGGCACCTGTTTGGGCAAGTACCATATTCAATCCCAGCGTACGCAAAAAAGTACTTTTCCCTGACATATTAGAACCGGTGATCAGGTGCAGTTTTGAGCCGTTCCCGATCTCCAGATCATTAACGACTGCTGCTGTAGATTTCATTAACGGATGTCCCATGGCTGTTGCCTTGATGCACAAAGTATCTTCATTAACTTCCGGAAAAATAAAAGAAGGATGATTGTAATGAAAAGCTGCCAGCGAATTGAGTAACTCCATCTCCCCCATCGTTTCAAACCAGTTATCCATAGATCCCTGGTATTGACGGTTCCATTTCAAACAGGCCCTTGCGCAGATCAATTCATGCATAAACAAACCGTTCAGAAAAAAAGAAAACAGGCTTAGCCTCAGATCAAAGAGCCCAACCAGTTTTGATAATTTCCGGAAAGCATCGGAAGCCTCATTAATATGTTGTTGCTTTTTGAGCAAATAGGGATATTCAAAACCTTCCTGTGAAATCAGGTCAAAGCAAACGGCATACTGGCCAAACAGATAGCCTTTTTTGGAGACCTGTGCATACACCGCAGATGTGGCTTTGAAAACAAAAGATAAGATCACTAAACCCAGGATACAAAAAGCAAGCAGTAATTGATAGCTATCCTGATAAATGGAATACACAAGAAGTGATACACCCGATACCGGCCACACTACTGCCAGAGCGGACCAGAACCTGTTTTGCAAGATCTCAAAACCCTCTGCATCCCGTTTTGATTTCAATTGTTCTAAAGACGTTTCCTCTTTCAGCAAAAGAGTATGCGCCAGCAGGTTCTGTCTGAACGGGATCTTACCGGAAAGTTCCTGCACGCATAACTGGTAATTAGTAATATCATCAGATCCAACAAAGGGCTCCGCCAAATGAGAAGCCAGCTGTTGTTTGCCGGATCGGCTGCCGGTTCTGTTGAGTAAATGATATAGGGAGTGCTGGCCAAACAGGTTCAGGTCGACCGCAAATCCTTTGACAGGTGAAAAGCTGCTGCCATTATCTAAAAAAGACGTTTTCCCGTTCGCTATCTGAATCTCATTTTCATTGATCAGCACCAGTTGCTGCAGGATAGTTATTTTCTTTTTTACAGATTCGGCCCAAAATACAGCAACCATAAATCCGGAAATAGCCAGCAGGCTCCAGAGAAGATCGTAACCCTGGAATTTTAGTTTGAAGGCAGCATACAGGAACCAGCCAAATACAACAAATAAGAGCAGGCGCAACAGGCTTATGTAAGACAATTGCCGGGCATACGCATTCTTTTGTGCACGAAACCTGTTTACGTTATCAGAATAGATTTTCATGTTTTAAACAAGGGAAGTACCCTGATCTATATTTACTATATACACTTTAGGTTCATGCCCGAATTTTGCAGCGTATTGAGGAGAGATCTTTTTTATCAGGGCTTCGGTATTTTCTTTTTTTACGATGTTGATGGTACAACCGCCAAAACCGCCACCCATCATTCTTGCACCTAATACGGCAGGCTCGTTTCTCACCATATCTACCAATGCATCTGCTTCCGGGCAACTCACTTCATATAATTGACTAAGGCCATCATGCGTAGCAAACATTTTTTTTCCAAAAGAACCCATGTCATTTTTTTTCAGGTCCTCACAGGC
>CBHRAM010000099.1:0-10289 GCA_966076165.1 uncultured Chitinophagaceae bacterium | reverse complement strand
TATAATGATCTGATCGCTTTAGAGAAAGCATTACAGGACAGTAATGTGGCTACATTCATGGTAGAACCTATACAGGGAGAAGCAGGTGTGGTGATACCGGATAATGGATATTTACAAGGTGTTCGTGACCTGTGCACGAAATACAATGTTTTATTTATTGCAGATGAAATTCAAACCGGGTTGGCACGCACAGGCAAGATGTTAGCCTGCGATCATGAAGACGTACGGCCTGATATTTTGATACTGGGCAAAGCATTGAGTGGAGGTGTATTACCTGTATCCGCAGTATTGGCGGATGATACCGTGATGATGAATATCAAACCCGGCGAACATGGATCTACCTATGGGGGAAACCCCTTGGCCTGTGCAGTTGCGATAACGGCATTAACGGTTTTGAAAGAAGAGAAGATGGCAGAGAATGCAGAAGTGATGGGCCAACTGTTAAGATCAGAACTCGCAAAGCTCTCCTCTCCTTTTATCACTACCATACGCGGTAAAGGTTTATTAAATGCGGTCGTGATCAAACACGAGAACCCGGATGCATCATGGGATCTTTGTCTGGCGCTGAAAGAAAATGGTTTACTGGCCAAACCCACGCATGGAGATAAGATCCGGTTTGCGCCTCCGCTATTGATCAACAAAGAACAGGTGATGGAATGCGTTACCATCATTGATAAAGCCTTACAAACACTCGCATAAATAAACTGCGCCTTTGCGCCTCTGTGTGCAGATATTCACGCAAAGGCCCAAAGGCGCGGTTTGTATCGTTAAAACCGGAACTTTTGTTTTTTAAAGAATACTAAGCTTTTACCTGTAGCTTGGGAAGCAGTGTCATCACCTGCATAATGATGGCCAATCCTACCAACACAAATAAGGCAGGTTGTTTCTCAGGGCATTCGCCCATTAAACAGGATGACAGCAATAAATAATTGCGAAAGGCCCAGGCAAGGTTTAGGGCCCCTAAAAAAACATTGGTGCGCTTTGACCAGATGGCCGGTATGGCAAACATGGCAAGCATGATCACACTAACCGCAAAATTGAAGAGGCCCGGTTTGCCAAAATCGGTACCCGTTGCCTGAAAACCGGTAATGGTTAGCTGGTGGCTGGGGATATAACTCCAGGGTAAAAAACAAATGGCCATTAAACCAAGCGCTGCTGTTATTCCGATTGTTTGTGAATGTTTCATGTAAATACAGGTCTTCAGGCGCAAACCTATGACATTTTACAGAAAGGCAGGAAGGATACACCTGTACTTTCGGATCTTATGAGATTGCTTTCAGAAAAATAGTGAGGCACAGGTTACATAAACCAACCTATGACTGAGGGATCTTCACTGTAAACTCAGCCCCATGGCCCGGTTGGGAAGTGATCAGCATAGAACCGTTCATCCCGTTAAGCAGGTGCTTTACAAGCGATAACCCAAAGCCATAACCCTGTTCACCCTCGGTTCCTTCTGTTGAAGAAGCCGTTCCGTTTTGGATCCGTTGGATGGCTTCTTCTGTTAAACCTACTCCGGAATCTTTCACGGTGATCAACAGTTTTTTACCGTCTCTTCCAAGGTTCAGACAAAGGTCAACAGTTACTTTACCATTCTCAGGCGTGAACTTGATCGCATTGGAAATAAGGTTACCCACGATCTGTAAGATCTTATTTTTAGAGAACGGGATCTCTCCATTGTTATCAATAATATTCACAACAAACCGGATGTTCTTTGGTTTTGCCTGGGCAGCATATAATTTTTCCAGTTTGTCTTTTAATAAAACGAGGTTAAATTCATTTGATTTAACGATCTCGCCTTTTTGCGCCGCTTCCGGAATTTGTTTACCGTTAGTTAGAATTTCATTGGCAAGATCAAGTAAAGAATTGCCGCTTTTCTGTATCAGGTTAATGAATTCCAATACCTGTTCCATTTTATTGCTATCGCCCTGGTCGCTGATGATCTGCGCCAGGCTGATGATCCCGCCTAACGGCCCCCTGATATCGTGTGCCACTTTACGCTGGGTTTCTTTGGCTTCTTTTACAGTACTCTGCAGTTGCTGGATAACTTTTATAGCCGTTAAACGGTTTACGATCTCGTTAGCGATGATCTTTAATAATTCAACTTTTTCCGGGGGGATCTCTTTCCCAACACGGTCAAGCACACATAGTGCCCCAAGATTAAACCCATCATCCGTTTGCAGGGGAACACCAAAATAATAGGTAACATGAGGAGCACCGGTTACATAAAACTGGTCTTTAAACCGGCCATCAGCCGTTAGATCAGGCACTTCGAAACTTTCTTCGGCAACAATGGTGTATTGACAAACAGATTCCTCTCTTGTCATTTGCTCAAGGTCCAGCCCATAACGGGCAACCGTCCATTGTGTAAATGAATCGATCAGGTTGATCAATGATATAGAAGTACCGGCAACTTTCGCAGCCAGTTTGGTAAGGTCTTTCAGCGATTCCTGTATGTCGGAATAATCAAGATCCAGCTCAGAAAGCCGGATGATTCTTTCCATTTCATTGGCGGGGACAGGGGGCTTGTTTTCCATAATACGATACTAATCTTTTTCACTCAGGGCACAACAAAGATACATCCGGTGCTTTAAATGCGAAAAACTTATCACCTGCACCCTTTATTGCACCTTTATCAATTGTATCACAGCACGTTGCGCGCCCTGTATCATTTCAGCAAAATAAATACCGGCCAGATAACTACCGCCTGTTTGTATGGGCGTATTGGCAGCCAGTTTTGACCTTGTTTCAATCAATCTTCCGGTAATATCGGTAACTTTTAAAGTAACCGGTTCATCCGATTTGCTTTGCAGGCTCAACATGAAATGAGTATGGCTGGGATTGGGTGCCACAGAGATCTTGATCTCATCCGCAGGGGCTTCACTGCCAGTGATTATTTTATTAACGGATGATAGATCCGTGGTAACCACATTACTCTTCTTTGCAGCTCCGGCATTCACTGTTACGTTTATTTTTTGCACATCCGTTGAGGTATTGCCACTATTATCCGTTACGGTCCATGTAATACGGGTAACTCCCACAGGATAAAAAGAGGGTGCATTATTACTTACCGATTTTACCCCGCAATTATCAGTAGTCTGCGGCAACCCTAAATTCAGATTGGTGATCGTTCCGGTTAAACTGCTTACCGTAAGATTCAGGTCGGCCGGCGCATTAATAGCAGGCTTCTGTGTATCATTCACTTTTACCGTAAACGTTTTTGTAGCAATATTTCCACTGATATCTTTAGCGGTAACCGTTACCACCGTTGTTCCAGAAGGGAAAAAAGAACCTGAAGCAATACTGTAAGAGAGGGTTACAGGGCTTCCGCAGATATCCGTTGCAGTGGCTGCTGCATACCTGACTACTGCACCACATTTGTTCACCTCATTGTTTACAGAGATATTGGCAGGCACCAGAATAGCAGGCGCTGTTTTATCTGTTACTGTGATCACCTGTTTGGCCGTGGCCGAATTACCCGAAAGATCTTTTGCGATCCATGTGCGGGTAACCGTATAATTATAATGACTGGCCAGGTTGGTATTAGATGACTGTGTACTTACCTGACTAAAACTTATGGCTGGTGCAGCATCACAATTATCCGTAACTACCGGATTGATCAAAGAAGGAACTGCATTACAGGACACTGTTAGATCTGCCGGCATAGCGGTAAATACAGGGGCTTCCGCATCCTTGATCCATACATTTTGTGTGAAGGTTGATGTATTTCCGTTCGCATCTGTTGCTGACCAGGTTACCAGGTTATTACCGGATGCAAGTAAGTCCGGTGCATTATGGGTTATTGTAAACACACCACTGTTATCAGATACAGCAGGGGCAACCAATGATTGGCTGCTTGCTCCGCATTTACCTGAGGTATTTTTAAGTGTCACATTCGAAGCAGCTGTAATTACCGGCTTTTCGTTATCAATTACCGTTACCGTTTGAACAGCAGCGCTGGTATACCCCATTTTGTCAGTGGCGGTCCATGTAACCAGAGTTATCCCTATTGGAAAAAAAGCGGGTGCATTATTGGTTACCGTAACCACACCACAATTATCGGATGCTTCCGCTGTGCCCAGGTTTACCACGGCACCATTCTTACCTGCGTCTGTAAAGGCCGTTACATTATTAATTTTAATAGAAGGCTCTTCATTATCGATCACTGTGATCAATTGCGTAGAGGTATCTGAATTACCAAAAACATCGGTTGCCGTCCATACGATCAGGGTAGAACCTACCGGAAAAAAAGAAGGGGCATCGTTGGTGATGGTAACCGGAAGGCCGCTGTTATCATCCGCATAAGGAATAAAAAGATTGACTACTGCACCGCATTTACCCGGATCATTTACTACACCGATCTCACCCATACGGTATATAGAAGGTTTTTGTGTATCGGTAACCGTTACATTTTGCGTAACAGAAACGCTGTTGCCACTATTGTTGGTTACGGTCCAGGTAACTTTGGTTGTGCCGATCGGATAGGAAGCGGGCGCATTATTGGCAACAGTATAGGTAGTGCCGTTATCAGCATATACAGTGGGATTGCCTAAAGAAACGGCAGTAGCCCTATTTGACCAGGGATCTGTGTTTACCGTTATATCCGCCGGGGCAATGATCATCAGGGAAAAAGTATTTTCGGCCAGTGTGCCGTATGCAGGCGGATGACCTTGTCTACCTGAAAGAAATGATGCGTTAGCAAAAGATGAAAGAGAGACCAGCACGGAGCAAAGAATACATACTATTGAATAGGATGTCCGGGGGAGAACGCGGTTCATGAGATTGGATTTTAAATTATCAATCAATATTTCCGTCAAACAGGTTTGGATTGTCTGTTTGGCCCTTAATAACCAAGATCTCTATATCCGGTAAAATCCACAGCTTGTTCACAAATCTCAGCGCCGGATTTTTTCTAAAAAGCGGGAATGCAATCCCCCCTGTCACATCTAAAACACAGTATTTCAACAGCTTTTCAGATATTAATAATACAACATGTATTTACAACTGACAAAAAATATTACATATTGCAGTTAGTATATATTTATAAAAAATAGTATTTAATAGGCCGGATAAATACTTTGCGAGGTCACCGGACACAAAAAAGCCACTCAATGATGAGTGGCTTTTTTTAAAGGCTTGTGCGGTTATTTAACTTTCATCAGTTGAACCACTTTACGTTGTGTACCCTGTATCATTTCTGCATAATAGGTACCGCTTACATAATTAGCCCCAATCTGTATAGTGCTGTTTGAGCCGATTTTTGATTTAGCATCCACTACCCTGCCGCTTGCATCCATTACACGCATATTCACCGGTGTTTCGTATTTGCTTTCGAATTTCAGTGTGAAATAAGTAGTACTTGGGTTAGGCATTACGGTAATTTTCAGTTCTTCTTCTGTAGTAACTTCTGAAGATTTAGTTACTGAATTACCTTCCTGGGTGATAGATGATTGTGTAGCAGTTGCTTTATTAACCATCACTACCGGAACGGCACTTGAACCACAATCGAAGCTGTTCCAGATAACAGTATTGCCTTTGCTTTCCAGGTCTTCCACAATGAACAAACCGGTCATATAAACATCATCATTACAATCCGAAGCATTGTGTGCTTTGTGATCGCAATTCTTGTGGTCATGTCCACTGTGCTTACAATTCCACCAGTAATGCGCTTTGTGGTCACAATTACCATGGTTGTCATCGTTCTCATCTGTAGAAGTCACTTTCAATTTACCATTTGGCATATAGATATTAGCAATGATCTTGGTATCAGCTCCTTTTACCTGGAACTTCTCCTGATCACACTTATTATCGCCCATGTAGAAAGTCACTTTGTTATTATCCGGGTTTACCAGAACCTGGCTTCCGATACTCACTTTTGTGCTCACACGTACACTGCTATTGGGTGCAAACCGAACATAACTGTAATATCCGTCTCTGGCACCATCATCCACTATCAGGTTATCGATATTGAGTGTGGCAGCGGTAAAGCGGATGCTTGCCCCCTCTTCCAGTTCAATTGTACCGAATGTAGTACCGCTAACTGTTGCATAAGTTCCTTTCTTAATGGTCAGCTTATTATAATTGCTGCTAAGAGAAACCGTTGCATATTGTGCGGTAGTGTAATTAGGCAGATAATTGGCAGACGCTGTATTATACTGCATAGCAGGTAATGCAATAGATACCACACCATCGATCAGGTTAGGGATATTAATACCGTATCCATGCAGATCGATATCCGGAGATTTCACAAAAGCATTCGGTCCGTTTACAGAAGTATAGCTTTTGAATTCAGTCTTTCCTTTTACGGTCATTACACCGATACTGCCACTATTTACTTTACTATACTGACCAAGCTTAACATCATCGTAAGCCAGGATGGTATAGCTGCTCAGGAGATTCTGTTTCGAGAAATTATAGTTTGTTGCTGGACTTGTACATCCATTAACCACTACATACATCTGGTAAGTACCATCCGCATTATTCTGACCGAGGCTAAGTTGCTGGCCATTACCTAACAAGTTAGTACCTGACATCCATTTATAGGAAGCATTGCTTACAGTAGATGATCCGGTAAGGATAAATTCACCACAAAAATCAGTTGCACTGTTTGCGGTAATAGTTCCTGCAGGCGGCGTAGTGGTTACTGTAACCGTTGTTGAACTGGTTATGGTATTGGTTCCATCGGTTACAGACCAGGTGATCAGAGACACCCCGGTATTGAATATGCCGCTTGCATTATTACCGGTACCTGTTCTGCTGGTTGCTCCGGTTATTGCGTAGCTGATAGCTGCTGAACAATTATCTGAAGCAGAAAGTACAGGTATTGTATAGCTTCCTGCATTGCCACAGAATGACTGATTGCCCACTGCTGTTGTAATAACAGGAGCTGTATTATCCACAACCGTAACAATAGCGGTTTGTGTGCTCACATTACCCGCAGCATCTGTAACATTCAGGGTTACTGTATTGGCCCCTTTGTTTGAACAGCCGAATGTAAGTGAGGAAGCCGTTGTTGTTGCGTTAACCCCAACATTTATCTGGTAGGTAGCCTGAACATATAAACGTTTAACCGTTCCATAACAAGGGTCACCAAATACATTGTTATTAGCAGGAATGGTAACGCTGTTTTTGCCAATGGCGTATCCTTCAACTATTGTTTTGCTGTTAGATGCATTGCATGCACCTAATGTAAAGCTGCCACAGGTTCCGGTTGGTGTACCGTAGCTGGCAAAATTGATCGAAGTAATGATGCCACCTGATGGCGCAGTTAATACAAGGTTCCCATTCTCATCAGCTGTAGCACAAATCGTACCTGTGGTAACCGATGTGGCAGCGCCGGTGCGGAAAGCCAGTGTTACGTTTCCGCAATTATCAGATGAACCGTTGTCCACCTGTGAAGGTGTAATGGTTACCTGTCCGTTGGCATCCAGAGGAACAGAAATATTTTTAGTGACTGCAGAAGGTGCGGTTGCATCCCTAACGGTTACTGTAAACGTAGTGGTCACATTACCACAGGCATTAACCGCTTTTACGGTAACGGTGGTTACACCGGTATTAAAAGAAGCGTTGGTACCTGTACCCGCACCGGATGCAACAGTTGCTCCTGTAAACGTATAACTGAGTGTTGGGTTACCGGTTACGGATACTGAATAGGATACCGGAGCCGTGCAACCACTTACGGTTGTTGTATTAATATTGTTGATCGCAGTAAATACAGGCGTTACACATGCAGAAACAATGGTAACAGCAGCAGATTTTGAACTTGAGCAATCAGTTGTTACGGTATACGTGATGGTAGCTGAACCGATAGAAACCCCGGTTACCACACCTGATGCATTAACCGTTGCAACGGCAGTATTGCTGCTGCTCCATACACCACCCGGAGTACTTGATGATAAAGTACTGTTAGTACCCACTGCAAAATTTGTTGTACCGGTGATATCCCCTACTACCGGTGTGGCAGGTTGTGCATTCACAATTGCTGAAGCAGTAGTTACACAGCCAGAAGCATTCTTCACATATACAGTATAGGTTCTGTTAGCAGTTAATCCACTATAGCTTGTTCCCGCCTGGTAAGTTGTACCGTCGAGGCTGTAGGTAAATCCGGCACCGATCGGTGAGTTGATGGTGATAGAGGCAGTTGCCACAGCGCAGGTTGGCTGGGCTATGCTGACAACCGGCGCAGCAGGTGCTGTGGGTTGTGCATTTACTGTTACTGCATTGCTCACTACAGAAACACAGGATCCGTTTTTAGCAATTACGGTATAAGTACCCGCAGCTACTCCATTGAATGAAGTACTTGTTTGATAATTGATTCCGTCAAGACTGTAGGTAAATCCAACTGGTGAGCTCACCTGAATGGTTCCGGTGGCTACTGAACAGGTGGGTTGTGCTGTTACGCTTACAACAGGAGCAGCTGGTGTTACCGGCTGTGCGTTTATGGTTACAGCGTTGCTGAGAGCAGAAACACATGATCCGTTTCTGGCTGATACAGTATAAGTACCCGCAGCTACTCCGCTGAAAATATTACTTGTCTGATAAGCTCCGCCATTAAGGCTGTATGAGAATCCTGATGGTGAAGAAACCACAATGGTTCCTGTAGCTACCGAACAGGTTGGTTGGTCTGTTACACTAACAACAGGTGCAGCAGGTGTTACCGGTTGTGCATTCACTGTTACAGGACTGCTGCCTGCAGATACGCATGAACCGTTTCTCGCATATAAGGTATATGTACCGGGAGCTACTGCTGTAAAGGTTGTGCCTGACTGATAAGTTGTCCCATCAAGGCTGTATGAGAATCCGGAAGGTGTGCTGACAACGATCGTTCCGGTAGCGACTGAACAGCTTGGCTGCAGGCTTACACTTGCTACAGGTGCAGCAGGTGTTACCGGTTGTGCATTTACTACTACAGGATTTGCACTTGTTGTAACGCAGTTTCCATTATTTACATATACAGTATATGAGCCGGTAGCTAAACCTGTAAAGGTTGTACCTGATTGATAAGTTACTCCATCAAGGCTATAAGAAAGTCCGGCAGGTGCGGTAACCACGATGGTTCCGGTTGATACTGCGCAGGTTGGCTGGCTTACACTTACCGTTGGTGCTGAAGGGCTGGCAGGTTGTGCATTTACTGTTACAGGGCTGCTGCCTGCAGATACGCATGAACCGTTTTTAGCATATACGGTATATGTACCGGTAGCTACGCCTGTAAAGCTGGTACCCTGCTGATAAGTTACTCCATCAAGACTGTATGAGAATCCTGAAGGTGAGTTAACCACAATAGTCCCGGTTGAAACTGCGCAGGTTGGCTGACTTACACTTACCACAGGTGCGGCAGGTGTTACGGGTTGTGCATTAATCACGATTGGGTTTGCACTTGTGGTAACACATGTTCCGTTCTTAACAGAAACCGTATAGGATCCTGCAGCTAATCCGCTGAAAGTATTACCTGACTGGTAATTGATTCCGTCAATACTATATGATAAGCCGGCCGGTGAGTTAACCACCAGTGTTCCGGTTGATACCGCACAGGTTGGCTGTGTTACACTTACAGAAGGCACTGCAGGTGCAGCTATAGGAGCAGCAACGGCCGATCCGGCTGCACTGGTACAACCGTTCAGTTTTTGTGTTACGGTATAAGTACCGGCAGTTGTAACGGTGATAGAAGGTGTTGTAGCATTAGTACTCCATAATAAAGTACCTGTTGCATCTGTAGTTAATACAGAGCTTCCGCAATTATCTGTAACACTGATATTAGGAGTTGATGGGATTGCGTTAACCGTAACGATCGTTGTTACAGAAGTACCACATGCATCAGTATAAGTAATTGTTGCCGTGCCTAAAGACTGAGCAGTTACCACACCTGATGCATTAATCGTTGCAACAGCTGTATTATCACTGCTCCATGTACCACCTGCTGTAGCAGAAGCCAGGTTACTTGTGCCACCTGCGCAAATAGTTGTAACACCGGTAATAGGTGCCACCGCCGGTGGTGTAACGGTTATTGTAAAGCTACCCGTGGTGCTGTTATTGCTCGCATCCGTTGCTGTTACAGTTACGGTAGTTACGCCCACCGCAAAAGCAGTATTTGGATTTTGACTGTAAGTGATTGTGACAGTACCACCTGAATTATCGGTCGCTGTAGCAGCAAAACCAACAACAGCAGAACAGATACCTGTCGTTCCCACTACAGAGATACCAGCAGGGACAGAAAGTACCGGTGCAATATTATCTACCACATTTACGGTCTGGGTCTGTGGCGTCCTGTTTCCATTGAGATCATCATAGGTCCA
>CBHRAM010000098.1:0-10317 GCA_966076165.1 uncultured Chitinophagaceae bacterium | reverse complement strand
AACCACCGGGGGCTTTTGCGCGTGTGTTTTATAATTATGTGCCCCGCGTGGGCCACACGCCGCGGTTGGTTTCTACGGGTTGATCAGGCGGATAGTTTTTTCAACACTTCATCAGGCACACTCACCTTTTTCTTTTGCGCATAATCATAACAAAGCATGCCTGTCTTTGCTTTTCCGGCCAGTATAGGCTCTTCTCCGGAAAGAATTTCCAGTTTATAGAAAAGATCAAATCCTAGTTTATCAAAATCAGTTGCCACAACAGAGATCTTTACGATATCTCCGTAATTCATTTCACGTTTAAATTCAATAGACGCATCTGCAATGATCAGCCCCACACCGCCAATTGCAAGTTCTTCATACCCATGCGAAAGAAGGAATTGCTGGCGCGCTTCCTGTATCAATGAAAGAAAAGTATCATTGCCAACATGTCCGCCATAATTCAGGTCCGTTACGCGGATGGTAAGGTTAGTGGAGAAAGTAAATTTTTCCGGGAGTGTGATCTTAATTCGGTTCATGATTTTTGCGCCGTTAAAAAGTTGAGCAATTTTGTAACGGCTTTCTGCCGGTGACTGAATACATTTTTTTCTTCCATACGCATCTCTGCAAAACTTTTATCTCCACCTGCAGGAATAAAGACCGGATCGTAACCAAAGCCACTTTTGCCGCTCTGTACAGTCAGGATCTGTCCTTCACAAACACCTTCAAAAAAATATTCTTTGTTATCCAATATCAAGGAGATCACCGTCCGGAAACGCGCACTGCGGTCAGATTTTCCCTGAAGGTTCTCTAACAGTTTATCAATATTCTTTTGAAAATCCCTGCCATCACCTGCATAGCGGGCGCTTTTCACACCGGGTTCGCCATTCAATGCGGTTACTTCCAGGCCGGTGTCTTCACTAAAACAGTTTTTTTGCGTAAGCCGATGGATGGTTTGCGATTTTTCTGTGGCATTGGCTTGCAGTGTATCGTGTGGTTCAGGTATATCAATATCTATACCCGCTTCTTTTAATGTGATGATCTCAAACTGCTCACCAATTACCGAACGGATCTCGTCTACTTTGTGCTGGTTATTGGTGGCAAAGATCAGGGTTGTCTTCATGGTTATATGGTTTGTGAAATTTTGTACAGTACGTGTTTTTGCAAAGGGTGCCCCTCTGCCAATAATGGATGATCAAATTCACCTTCTTTCTGCATCCCGATCTTTTTCATTACGTTTTCCGAACGGGTATTCAATACAGAAGTGAATGAATAGATCTCCTTCCAGGTCATTTTTTCAACCCCAAAATCAATACAGGCTTTGGCAGCTTCTGTGGCATATCCTTGGTTCCAGTATTTACGGGCAATCCGCCAGCCGATTTCAATGCAAGGGGTAAAGAATGCTTCAAATTTCGGATGGGCGAAACCTGTAAAACCGATAAAACTATCATCTTTTTTCAGGCAGACTGCGAATAATCCATATCCCTGTTTTGTAATATCATCCTCCATTCTATGCATGTGGTCATTGCTTTGGTCAGGGGTTAAGACCGATGGGAAAAATTTCATGACTTCCGGGTCACGGTTCATCGCTATATATTCTTCTGCATCGATATATATCCATTGACGCAGGTATAACCGTTCGGTTTCTATAAAAATTTCTTTGACCATTTGCGTCTATACTAGATCCCGAACATATTTTTCAGGGAGAGCCAGAGTTTACTTTTTTCCAGTTTGGCTTCCTGGCCATTTCCCAGCATGGTGTATAAAGCGGGTGCCAGCAAAAAAGAACGGTTATCATGTTTCTGCACCTGGTAATGCGGAACCATAAAAGGCAGCTGGATCTCTTTTGCTGTAACGCCAAAGAGTATCAAATGGTTAGGGGTCAGTTTTTCTTTGAGAAAAGTATAGTTAACCGGGTCGTTATGATAATTCACAATCGCCACATCACCCAGGTTGAGTTTACAGGCCCCTAAAATGGAAGAAAGAAACTGTAAAGAGTCATCTGCCAGGTACACTGCCTCTTTTTCATTTACCAGTAGCGTGATTTTTCGTAAATTGCTGCCCAGATACCATTGGCGTTCAGGCTGGGTTATTACCGTTTTGGGTTGTTCTTTCTGCAATTTGGGCTCATCATCCATGATCACCAGGCTGCTCCTGAAAAGGTCAGCCAGCACAAATCCGGGTAACAATTGATCTTCTGAATTCATTCCGTTGGTAATATTAACGATTGTTAGCTTTTGATTTTTTTGTTTATTTGCGTCAAATATAAAACTATGGTAGCAGCAGCAGGCATAAACGTCACAAAAGTTGAGACGAGCAAGTTAAAGGAAATGACATTGGAGAACCTCCCTTTTGGTCGTTATTTTACCGACCATATGCTGGAAGCAGATTATGAGGATGGAGAATGGAAAAATGTAGAGATCAAACCTTACCAGCCTTTGCTGTTAGAACCATCTACGGCAGCTTTACACTATGGCCAGGCCATTTTTGAAGGGATCAAAGCCTATAAGGACGAGGCAGGGGATGCTTTTATCTTCCGCCCGTTTGATAATTTTCGCCGTTTCAATATCTCTGCAGAACGTATGTGTATGCCTGTGGTTCCCGAAGAGATCTTTATGGAAGGAATGCGTATGCTGATCGAACTGGATAAGAACTGGATCCCTTCATTGCCGGATCATTCCCTGTATATCAGGCCTTTTATGTTCTCTTCAGACCCTGTGGTTGGTGTAAAGCCTTCCGAATCTTATAAATTCATGATCATCCTCAGCCCAACGGGCCCTTATTATGCGGCTCCGATGAAGATCTATGTGGAAGAAAAATATACCCGCGCTGCTCCGGGTGGCGTTGGCTTTTCAAAGAATGCCGGTAACTACGGTGCCAGTATGCTGCCAACCGCATTAGCCAAAAAACAAGGCTACGACCAGGTTTTATGGACCGATGCTTTTGAACATAAATACCTGCAGGAAGTGGGTACCATGAACGTATTCTTTATCATCGGCAACACAGCCGTAACGCCTTCTCTGGAAGATGGAACCATCCTGGCCGGTGTAACCCGCGACAGTGTGATCGTGATGTTGAATGAAATGGGACTTCGTGTAGAAGAAAGAAAGATCACCATTGATGAATTGATGGATGCTCATAAAGCGGGACAGCTCCGCGAAGTATTCGGAACAGGTACAGCCGCTGTAATTTCCATGATCAAAGAACTGCGTTATAAGGATTATACCATGGAGTTCGATACAGACAAATCAACAGTTGCAGTAGAAGTGAAAGCCCGTTTAACGGCTATCCGCGATGGCAGGGCTGCTGATACGCATGGCTGGATGTATAAGATCTAAGAAAACTGGTTATCCTATCTTTTTTTAGCCTCAGATCCGCAGATTCCAATCTGTGGATCTGAGGCTTCTCTTTTTAGTTCTTAATGATTTTTTGCGTACTCACCTGGCTCCCGCATTTTATTTCCAGTAAATAGATCCCTTTTAATAATCCCCCAACAGGTATGATCACCTGTCCCTCTTTCTGTACGCCCAACGAAATATTCTTCACCGGCATCCCGGATAAGGTCAATAGCCGGATAGCCATATTACCTGTTTCTGTTGCACTGAACTTTACCAGCACCTGCTCTTTCGCCGGAACAGGATTCAGTTTTATTTTTATACTGCCTGTACTATATATGCTGTCTTTTGTTTTCTTCTGCGCAGTTATTTCAAAGCGTTGATTGCCCCTGCTCATCGTATCCGTTGTTGTAACGAATGAATAACTGCTGTCTTTTTCAAGCGGCATCCATTTGTTCAGGTACCTATCGTGCAGCATCAGTTGATTGGAAGCGGGCAAAGCTATTTTTGCCACCCTGATCCTGAATACACCGGGATCGTCGGATTGAATTCCAAGTTTGATGGTTGATTCATTGTTGAGCGGCCTGGCGTCGGTTGATAATTTTCTTTGCTCTCCGCTGAGGCTGTAAAAATTCACATCCGGGTTATCAAATTTTTCAGCATCATTTTTATCAAAACCTGTTCTGGCACTATCTATGGCAAGCAAGAGGATCCTGTCCCAGAAAATACTGTCTGTTTCCAGTCTTAATTCAAGATGAAAAGCATCATCTATATCAGTCAGGGGTAAATCCTTGGTAGCCGGTTCTTCAGTCTTACTGTTCTCTGTAAAGAGCAGTGTATTGTTAATGGTATGATTGGCCCTTACGATAAATGAACCAAAAGCTGCCTGTATATATTTCGATCTGAAAGGGATGCTGCTGTATCCTCCTTTTTTACCTTGCATTGGGTCCCATATCCAGTAATGTACTCCAACAGTATTTCCACGCATGATCTTCGAAAGATCAATATTTGAAGGATAGGGATTGGCCACTATATTATATCCTGCATATTGATCTTTTGTTAAACCGATCTCAAGATCACCGGTATTTATTTCTCCCGAAATTTTCAGTGTCACCGGCTGTGGCAGATAGGTTCCCCTTGTTCCATTGCCTGCGGGTGTTCCGTCTAAACCCTGTCCCGGCCTGCCTCTCATCAGTAGGCGTATGCCGGTATTTTTCTTCCATGCATTATCATTGACACCATTGGTATGGGTAAAAGGAATCCATCCTGCATCAACACCTGATGAATCATTTCCATCAATAGGGTTATACCTGAATGCGGAAGGCTGGTTGGTTGCAGTCGCGGTAAATCCATTAACCATTCCACCTTCTCCTGTAATATCCAAACTGTCTTTGATCATTTGTAACCCCAGATCATTCCGAAAAGGGTGCCCCAGCAAATGGAAACTTCTTCTTCCGCCATTGAGCCGGTGTTCAATAAATACTTTTCCATTAATGGATGAGCCGGTAGCCGAAGATCCGATCCTTGAACCATCAGGCAGGTGTAATTGATGATTGGTTTGCAAACTGCCGCTGTTCATGATCAGCGATCCGGAAATGACCAGTGAATCCTGTAGTTGAATCTCCTTAGGGTTATTGATGATCAGTTTCTTTATCCTGTGGCCGGAAAACGAATTGCCAGAAATGGTTTGTTGAACTGTTCCTGATAAAATAATCGTTCCGCTATCTGCATCTAATGCTCCTGAAGGAGCAAGGATATTCCCCGTGATCTTTAATATTCCTGTGATCTTAAGTGTTGTTTTATCTGCCAGTGTCAATTGACCACATTTCGCAGAATCCGTAATAGCCGGACTGTTTAGGGCATTGGGATAGATCAAAACATCCATACCCTGATCCGGAATTTTTGCATTGCACCAGTTTTCGGGATCATTCCAGTTATTGGTTTTGCCCAGCCATAAACCATTTTTTGCGACCATAATATTCAGAGGAACAGAAACGGACGAACAGGCACCTGAAACAATTTTCCTTCTGAACCAGCTGTTGTTACTGACAGGAGGAGATGCATAACCGGCTGATGTATTGTTACCGGATGCTTTTGAAAAATGCAATGTGTCAGAAACAGATACTTCCCATTGATAACTATAGGTTCCGTTACCTCCTGAAAGGTTTCCTCCTGAAAAAAATGCCGGTGCCTGGCCTGCACAAATTATCTGGGTATTGCCGATCACATTATTTTGTATAGAGGGTTGTATTGCAATGATCAGTTTCTTTTGAATATAATAACTGCTGTCTGAAACTTCCATCACCAGGCTGTCTATACCGGCTGTGCTCTTGAAAGGGGTATACGTGAAACCATTGGGTGTAACTGTTTTCCCATTGGCGTTCGCTGAAAAAGATAAAGTGGATAGGCTACCTAAAAGGGTACCTGGTATTATTTTCCAGTTCAGTTTTTCATTTGTTTCCGGATCAGCCACCGAAAAATAACTGTTGATGGAAACAGCTTCACTGTTCTCACAGATCCTGAGGGTGTCCGGTTGCGGCGTTATAAAAGAAGGCGCAATTCCATCCACTAAAACATCATGTTGTACACCTGAATTTTTTATAGAACCTGAGGCAATATTTCCTGCGATATCGGTAAGGCTTTGATTATTGATCAATATGGATCCTGTCTTAATTCCGTTTTTATCAAGTTCGCCTTCTTCTACAATATACCTGAATTGTAAATGCTCCGTACCTGATCCGGAAACATACGGAATGGTTTTGTTCAACGAACCAATGGTCAGTTGTATGAACGGAGTATCCTTTTGCGAAACCAGTATCACTTTTTCTGAAAACCCCAGATCAATATCAATGGTATCACCTGCTTTGTACATTCGCTTACTTGTAACGGATGTACTGTTTGCAACAGGAGCCATGCCATCCAGCTTTATTCCACCTCCATTATCCGGAATGGTGAAACTTAAGGGTGCAGCATTGTTTAAAGTATCTGTGATCAGACCATTATTCAAGGTGATCGTTGTATTGATCTTTATTCCATCAGTATCCTCATCACCGGGTTGCACGATATAAAAGAACGATAGAAAATCAGTTCCCGAACCTTTTTGATAAATGGCCTGTCTGCTGGTTTTGCCTGCGGTAAACCGTAGATAGGGAATGCCGTTATTGGTTGTAACCAGGATCTTTTCATTATAGCCGATTAAAAAGCGAAGGCTGTCACCCACTTTATAGATTGCATTAACAGGAAGAATAAGCTGTTTAACAGCAGCCGTTAAAGGATTGATCCGTATTCCCGACATACCGCCGATATTATTCAGTACCACTGATGCCTGGTTACCCACTTCATCTTTTAGTGAACTGTTGTTTAGTATTATGGCAGATAATAATTTAATACCATCCTTATCTGTATCATCAGGAAGAACCCGATACCTGAATAACAAAGCGTTGGTGCCGCTGCCACTGATATACACCGCAGTTCTGGTTTTTGTTCCAATGCTTAACTGTAAGGAAATGTCTTCACCGGATCCGTTGATCGATATTTTTTTTGAATAGTTCACAACAAAATCAAGTAAACTTCCCGTTCGGTAAGCGGCTTTCTGTGGAACAGTTACGCTGCTGACAGTTGCAGCCACCGCATCGATCAGGATCCCTTTATTGATGGAACTGTTGCTAAAAGCAATAGAAGCTGTGTTGCCCGCAAGATCTCTGATATCCGTATTGTTCAACAGGATTGAGCTGGCTGTTCTTACACCATCTTTATCTGATTCGCCGGGTTGTATTATGTAACGGAAGATTACACTATCAGATCCACTGCTGTAATAAAAAGCGGGTTTAGATCTGCTCCCGATGGTTAATGATAAAGAAGCGCTTGTACCTGATGATGTAACCCTTATCGGTTCACTAAAACGAAAAACAAAATCCAGGGTGTCACCGGATTTATAGGTCTTGTCAACCGGGTTCCTGATAGAAAGAATATAAGGTCGGTTCACATCGATCAGGTCTGCTGACTGAACGATCATTGTCTGATAAACAAGTTTATTCCCTGTCGGATCAGCAAGTGAAACAGCAACAGGAATATCCTTAGCAGCTGCCAGGTCGTTGCCAGCGTTGGGTATGATACATTTTGCAAAATAGCTGCTGTCATTCGCTTTTGCGAAGCCTGTGAGATTAATGCCATTCATTGTTCCGGACAAAAAAGAAAATAGTTCAGCATCCGGTATTACAGAAATACTTACCTGAACAGTGTCAGCTATTTTCATGGGACTGTCCGGTATTTGTATACTTCGTATTACCGGTGCGGTTTTATCAATTGTATAGATGCCGGTTGATGTAAATGGTATGTTTTCCATAACAGACGAAAGCCCTGTGCCATTAACCATGCTTAACCCGAGCCATCCATCACCTGTACCCGTAGTAACAGTTATGGTGCAGGTATTTTCAGCAACGGAAATGTTTTTAATGGATGCATTATTGATACCACCTGACCGTATCATAAAATTACCGGCATTTATTCCGCTGATCGTTCCGGCTGTTTGTAAACGGAAACGGACCGTATCTGCATTTGTTTTATCAGTAGAAAGGGATGTTAAAGAAACAATTGAATTGAAGGTGTTGAAAACGATCTCATTTCCATAAGCCGTTCCTCCTGTATGCGTAGCGTATGCTTTTGTATAAATTGTTTTGCCAACCGGTAAATTGTTTTCCTGCATGGCAAAACTCCCTGTTCCGCTGCCTATCATTATTTTATTGTTGGATAGGAGAGGGTTAGGGTCCGTTGACCAGACAATGCCTCTTTCAGTAACTGTACTGCCACCTGATGAGGTAACCGTTCCTCCCAATAAAGCCGTATGGGTGGTGATGGAAAGAACGGTTGCTGTAATAACGGTTGGCAGATTGATGGAAGTGGTGAAATTTTGTTCCGTGCCCGTTGTCGTTCCGTTTTGATTGGATGCTTTGATCCGCCAATAATAAGTTGTGCCGGGTAAAAGTCCCGTAAGCGTTGCATTGACATTTGTATTACCTGTCCCTGCTGCAATTGTATCCGGTGATGCTTTGATACTTTGCGGATGGGTCCAGGTATCTAAGGTGTCGTATTCAAATAGTACAGCCGTATTTTTATTATGATCATCCACCGAACCCGAGACTAAGGCAGTATTAGCAGCAATATTGTTTGCGGTATTAGTTGAAATTGTTGGTGCTGCGCTGATCAGGGATGCCGAAAAACTGAGATTGTCGATCGCGCAGGCATCATCACTTCCTGCTTCATCGGCATCGTCCCATCTCAGTAATAATTGTTCCCCCGGTTTCCAGGTAATATGGGTTACGGTATAAGAAATGATTTGCTGATTATCTGATTGGTTGCCATTGAGGCTGCCGGCACCGGAACTTGTGATAACAGAATTTACATTCAACCCCGAATCGGCAACGAGTCCCGACTGATCAATATTGGTAAAACTGCCTGTCTTGTAACGGAAGCTCCATGTATTTTTATTGGTAGAACCTCCCTTTCGCCATTGTTCTGTTGTAAACCCCAACGTGAAACTGTTGAGTAAGGATCCCGTATTGTTGGTAAGCAGCACACCATACGCATAGATACCGGTACTGCTGGCCAGAGAGCCCAAAGCCCTGTCTGTAGAGCCTGAACTCCCCAAACTATAGATGCCATTACCGGTTGAAGAGCCTGTTCCAAAGGCAAATACGGCATTCGCATTACTGCCTCCCGCCATCATTAACTGCCAGCCCGCTAACCCGGATGCATTAATGGGAGAGCCTGACAGGTTAAAAGGGCCTTTCCCGCTGAGGGAAAAACTACCAGTATTGGGCAGGCCATCAAAACTTTGGGTATAAACGGCCCCGGCATTCGTATAGGAAACCGGGACAGCCGTTGTCTGGCTCTGGGTTGACCGGATGAGGAAAAAAGACAGTCCGGTCAGTAAAATACGCATCAATCTCATAAAACCCGATTTTGGATAAGGGTGGCCAGTTTTATGAGGAGGTTACCGGTTAAAATTAATCCCGCTTTTTTCACCCAAAAGGGTCATGGGGAAGAATGGGTGATAAAACGGGTGAAAAATCAGGTGTAAATTCGTGTGGCAACCCGAAATGCCGGTTTTAGACCTGAAATACCTGTTTTTGGCCCCTGATTATGAGGGTATCAGGTAAAAAGCCTACCCGCTTTGGGTCTGATAAAATTGAGTTTCCCACAAAACGTGGGAAAACTTTCGAAAACATTTTGGTTTTTCAGTTCCAGCCATTACCTTTGCCGTCCGAAATTTTAAACGGTTTAGAATGCCTACAATACAACAATTAGTAAGAAAAGGTCGCGAAATTATCAGGGCGAAAAGTAAATCAAGGGCTTTGGATGCTTGTCCTCAGCGCCGTGGTGTATGTACCCGTGTATATACAACTACGCCTAAAAAGCCAAACTCCGCTTTGCGTAAAGTAGCGAAAGTGCGTTTGACCAATAAGATCGAGGTGATCGCCTATATCCCGGGTGAGGGCCACAACCTGCAGGAGCACTCAATCGTGCTGATCCGCGGTGGTCGTGTAAAGGACTTGCCGGGTGTACGTTACCACATCGTTCGTGGTAGCCTGGATACTGCCGGTGTTAAAGACCGTAAGAAGAGCCGTTCTAAATACGGAACCAAGAAAGAAAAAGCAAAAAAATAATTTCCTAATACAAGGCTGAGTAAAGTTTTAATACTTGAAGAAATTCAGCCGAAAGTAAAAATTAGAACATGCGTAAAGCACAAGCCAAAAAATTACCCCTTGCTCCTGATGGACGTTTCAATGATAAACTGGTTACCCGTTTTATCAATAACCTGATGTGGGAAGGCAAAAAGAGTACTGCTATCAATATTTTCTACGATGCAGTTGATAAGGTTAGCAAAGCAACCAATGAAGACGGATATGAAATGTGGAAGAAAGCGGTGGCAAATGTTACCCCTTCTGTAGAAGTACGCAGCCGTCGTATCGGTGGTGCCACTTTCCAGATCCCTGCTGAAGTTCGT
>CBHRAM010000097.1:0-10318 GCA_966076165.1 uncultured Chitinophagaceae bacterium | reverse complement strand
GCATCTGTCTGCACAATCCAGAGAGGAGGCCGACAAAAAGATCATCACTGAAAAATTGAACCACTTCTTTGAGGCACTCGAAAAAAAGGATACGGTATTATACAGCAGTATTGTAATGCCCAATGCACAGGTCTGGGTGGTGCGTACGCTCAACGATACCCTCCGTAACCCCATGCGCAGTTTCAGCGATGATTTCAAACGATTGGTGGCGATGAAGGAGACGATAGAAGAAAGGCCCTTTCGCTATACCATTTCTATACACAACGATATTGCCGTGGTTTGGGCGCCTTACACACTCAGCCTCAGCGGTAAGTTTTCGCATTGTGGGATTGATGTGTTCACCTTATTAAATACACGCGATGGCTGGAAAATCGTGAGCACAGTCTATTCAGTAGAGCCCGGTGGTTGTGCGGAGATCCGGAAATTGTAGTGTGGTTTGTTTCGCTAAAAGAAAAACGGAGGGAAAAAGAAAAAAAGGGTTCACGAATTTGAAAGACGCTTTTTCCTTCTGGCTCTCCCTTTGCGAACCCTGCGGTTCCTGGCGTTCTTTGCGTTACCGCTTTTCTTTCACTAAGAGAAGGCCAGAAGGTTTATCTTTTGGAAAAGATTCCTTCTATACAAAACAGATTGTTGTGAACACGATCTTTTTATTCCTGTGGTAAGCTGGCAACCAGGCGTATAGAAGTAGTTAACTCCTCCAACTGAAAATATGGTTTCAGAAAAATGGTTGCACTATATGAACCCACTAAGCCCGGAACTTCGGTAACGATAATCTTTGCTCCGCGCAGCGGATAAGCTGCTTTTACTTCCTGCGTGGCATGATCATCCAATAATACATAATTCGCAATCCATGTATTCAAATAGTTTTCTACATTAGCCCTGGTAAGAAAAGATCCGATCTTTTCGCGCATGATCACTTTTATATAGTGTGCAAACCGGCTCGCAGTAAGGATATATGGCAACGTGGCGCTGATCTTTGCGTTGTTAGCATCGGTTATTGTCTTTTTCTGATGATGCGGTTTATCAAAACTGCTGAAAAAAACGGCACACCCTGTCTGTTCGGTTGCCGTTAGCGTGATAAACCCAAGTTCTTCAAGTTGTTTCGCAGACGCAGCAGTAAGTTGCGCAGATGTTGGCCCAAACACAGACAAGACGCCTCTCTCGTTTTGCGCAGAACAGAAGGGAAGCCCTTCAACCAACCCGCCACCCTCTTTGCCGCGAATAGCTGCTGGCCAGCTATATAAAGAAAAAGCGTTGGCAATCCGTTCTGCCAAAATATAAGCGGCATTTCCCAAAAGACATTGGTTACCCTGATCGGTTTCCTCTTCAAAATAAAAACCCGCTGTAAGCCCGTTCTCTTTCCCGTATGGCTTTCTCATCATCACCGTTGGTAACACCAGAGAAACATAACGCGAATCTTCCTCGTTTTTAAATTCCTGGTATGCCTGGTGTTCGATCCCATCAAAGATCTTTGTCAGGTTTTTCAGTTTGATGATATCGCTGAACCGGTCTAGTCCGAACAAGGATATGTCCGCTGCAAAGATAAGGGGTGTATGTACCGCTGCAGCAACCGTTGCAATTGAGCGTAAGAAGTTTACATCGCGTTCCGAAATGCCAAAGAAGAAATCGCCCACCAGTAAGCTGTACGGTTGTCCCCCATACGTGCCGTATTCTGCTTCGTATATGTTTTTGAACAGTGCAGATTGATCAAACACTTCCGTTTTTTCAAAATCTTCTTGCAGTTCCTTTTTGCTGACATTCCATACACGCAGTTTCAACAGGTTTCCTGTTTCTGTTCCCGATACCAGATAGTGTAATCCTCGCCAGCTGGCTTCCAGTTTTACAAATACAGGTGCGTGCAGGATCCTGTTTAACTGGGCGTTAATAGCCGCATCAATCGTTGCAACCCTGGCAGCGGCCGCAGGATCCGTTTGTATCTGTTTCTTTTCTGCATATAAGGTGTTCAGCAACGGTATTTGTTGTATTACTGCAACCGGCTCAAACTGGTCTATGGAAGTAAAGCTGAGGGTTACCGAAAGCGTTTCTCCTTCTTTTACCCCGGGTAAAACATTTCCGATCCCCGCCAGGTTGATCTGTGGGTTTATTGCCTTCATTACATCCGTAAAATTATCTCTGTCAATATCAATGAGCTTGCGTTCTTTCAGCGCAGGCTTCGGTGTCTCTGTGTTTTCATCACCTTGCAGATCTGCAAGGATGCCAATAATAAAAGGCAGTTCTCTTTTTTCAATAGCACCGCCTGTTTCAATATCATAGGTGATCTTAACCCTTGGAGGCCTTACCCTGAGAAGTTTCTTTTGTATGGATTCCGTCATTTGAATAAATATAAATGAAAACGCATTATCTTAATGCAATAAAAATTTTGCTCTTTTATTTCACCTAAATCTATATACCATGAAAAAGCTATTTACGCTGATCGCACTTCCCATTCTGTTCCTGTTAGCGGCGGCAAATATTTCATTCGCTCAACAACCCGTTAATGTAAAAGGTACCTGGAACCTTAGTGTAGAAACTTCTGCTGGCAGCGGCTCCCCAACCTTTGAACTCAAACATATTACAGACTCAACCCTCGAAGGAACCTATCGCGGCTCCCTGGGTGAAACCACCTTAAAGGGAACACTCAAGGGAAATAAAATTTATATTGTCTTTACCGTTAGCGGTATTGATATTGAATACACCGGAACCGTAGACGGTGATAACATGAAAGGCACCGTAGCATTGGGAACCATGGGTGATGGAACATTCACGGGTACCAGAAAAAAATAATGCTATACTCTTTTCGCAAGTGATGAGATTTTTCGCGGCAGCACTCACGACTGACGACTCACGGACCTCACTTAAACTGAAAATACAATAACGCCACCGCAGCAGCCGTCATCACCAGCAAAGTAAAACCGCCGAGTATATTGGAGAGTTTGGAATTGGTATGCTCACCCATGATCTCTTTGTTATTGGCAATATGGAGTATGATGGCGATCAACACCGGTGCGGTGAGTCCGTATAAGATAGCCGTATAGATCAATGCCTGGATAGGAGTGATGCCTACGAAGTTGAGTGAGAGTCCTACCAGCAACGATATGATAATAGAGACATAAAACAGTTTTGCCTGCGGAAATTTTTTATCAAGCCCGGCATCCCATCCAAAGGTTTCTGCCAGCATATACGATTGTGATCCTGCCAATACCGGTATCGCCAGAAAGCCCGTACCAATTACACCGATCGTAAAAATGAGGTAGGTAAATTTTCCCGCCAACGGCTCAAGGGCTTTGGCTGCCTGGTCTACCGTATCTATCTGGTGTATGCCTCCTTTGAATAAAACGGTTCCGGCGGTGAGAATAATAAAGAACATGACAAGATTAGAAAACGCCATACCGAAATTCACATCCATTTTCATATTATCCAGTACACGCTTGTTCACCACTACTTTTCTTTTCCGGTGCGCAATATCTTCTGCTTCCATGGTGGCCTGCCAGAAAAATAAGTAAGGAGAGATCGTGGTTCCCAGGATACCCACCAATATTGCCAGAAACTCTTTGTTGAAATGAATGGTAGGGATCAATGCGTGTTTGAGAATATCCATCCAGTCTTCCTTTACCATAAAAGGAACCAGCACATATAATAAAAGGGAAAGGCAAAGCCATTTCAAAATTTTGGCCAGCTGTTGATACGGATATTTAATGATCACAAACATCAGTATAGCCGTTACTGCCACACAATAGATGTCTTCCGGAATACCGGGATACAGCATGTGCGCCACAGATCCCATACTCTGTATATCTGATCCGATATTTAAGGTGATGGCCGGAAAACCAAACAGCAGCATCAGGTACAGAACCGGTTTGGGATAATGTTTTTTCAGGGTAACCGTCAGTCCGCGCGAAGTAACCAGGCCAATCCTGGCGCACATGGCCTGTATGGCTGCCATCATGGGAAAAGAGATCAGTGCGGTCCATAAAGTGGCATAACCAAACTGTGCCCCCGCCTGCGAGTAGGTAGCAATGCCCGAAGGATCATCATCACTGGCGCCGGTAACAAGGCCGGGGCCAAGGATCTGCAGGAATCTTTTCCAGGGTGACTTTTTTATACGGCTGCTATCTTTCTTCGGGTCCTGCATATTGTATTTCTGGAACCAACACGGCCATAATGCCGGCCAATCGTTACATAAAAATACGCTTTCTCTGCTTGTTTAGAGAAAGCGTATTCTTATCAGATCTGACCAATTTTGCTAACCCGGGCTTAGCTTAGTTTTTTTACGATCGCTTTTACATTCTCATCAATTTCTTTATCCGTCATCCTCCGCCCATTCACTTCTGAGCTGGTCCATCCCTGCCAGATCGTCTTTTCATTAACGGCGTTCATCATGGTAAGGGTTATGGTTCCTTCTTTAACGGTTTCTGTGCGGTTATCATATCCCAGGAATTGGGAAGGGTAATATACGGGCACAAATCGCCTGCTGTACGGATTATAGAAATAACGCGTGGTGGGCATTGAATATACCGGGTCGCTTACTCTCCTGTTTTCTTTTTGAACGTCCACATCATACACCAGTACCACATCGGGGTTATTCTTTACTTCCCTCCATCCATTCTGTTGCAGGTTACGGTTGATGCTTTCGCGGATCTTCCTGTCGACCAGGTCGTTTACTTTTTGTTTTTGCGTAAGGGTATCCTTCCCGGTTCCTTCGATCCAGGCATAGGTCTTTATTTTACTGAAATCAAAATTATTGTCTTTCTGAACAAAAGCCTGCCGTCCACAGCTGGTAAGCAGAAACAGGATGAACAGGCTCAACACAATACCTAAGATGCATGTTGTCTTTTTCATAACTGATTATTTTATGGTGAAACAAATACACTTAGTATCATTCAATCGGCGTGCCAGCAAGTCTTAATGGAGGGATAAAGATTTGTGAAGGGCGTGTTAAACCCTCCCCGCCCTTCACTAGGCCGTTCGGGCACCCCTCCCTGCTGCGCAAGGAGGGGGAATTTTTGTTTTTTCACTCACGAGAAAAGCCCGGTCTAATTAACTTGTATACAATCGTTCCCCTTTCACATAAAAAAACCTCACCCCCGTACAATAAATATTAAATTACTCTTTCAAACTATTTGCTATGCTTAAAAAAACCTTGCTGCCTGCTATTGCGGTAATTTTGTTTGCCTGCAATAACAACTCTTCTGTAAAAACAGATTTTAAACCCATCGAAGTGAAGTATCCTGTAACACAAAAAGACACAAGCGTTAAAGACAATTATTTTGGAACCGTAGTGGCCGATCCTTACCGTTGGCTGGAGAATGATACCAGCGCCGAAACCGGTGCCTGGGTAAAGGCAGAGAATGAAGTAACACAAGGCTATCTCAAACAGATCCCTTTCCGCGATGCGATCGCGAAACGATATGAGAATCTCTTCAACTATGAAAAATTTTCTGCACCTACGCAGGAAGGTGATTATAATTACTATTCTAAAAACTCGGGTTTACAGAACCAGTCGGTGATGTACCGGGAAAAATTATCCGGCGGCGAACCTGAGCTTTTCCTTGACCCCAACAGTTTTTCAAAAGACGGTACCACTTCTTTATCCGGTATCAGTTTTACCAAGGACGGTTCTATGGCGGCTTATAATATTTCTGAGGGCGGCAGCGACTGGCAGAAGATCATTGTACTGAATGCCATCAACAAAAAACAGGTGGGCGATACCATGCTGGATATCAAATTCAGCGGTGCCAGCTGGAAGGGGAATGAAGGTTTCTATTACAGCACTTACGACCGTCCGAAAGAAGGCAGTTTTTTACAGGGCAAGACAGATAACCACAAATTGTATTTTCATAAAATTGGTACTTCACAAAAAGAAGACAAACTGGTTTTCTCCGGAAAGAAAGAGTCGATCCGTTACATCAGCGCCCAGGTTAGTGAAGACCAGAAATGGTTATTCATCTATTGCGCCAATTCCACTTACGGTAACAGTTTGCTGGTTATGGATCTGACCAAACCCGGTACAGAACCTAAAACCATTGTTGCCGATATGAAGAACTCGCACGGTGTGGCCGATGTGGATGACAAATATTTTTATATTCAGACGGATAGAAATGCGCCCACAAGTAAATTAATGATCGCGCCGGTTGAACATCCCGAAGAAGCCAACTGGAAAGTATTGATCGACGCAAAGGCGGAAGTATTGAATGCTTCTTCTGCCGGCGGCTCTTTGTTCTGCTCCTACCTGAAAGACGCAACCAGTAAAGTGTACCAGTATGATCATAGCGGAAAGCAGATCCGTGAGATCGCTTTACCCGGACTGGGAAGCGCTTCCGGCTTCTCCGGAAAAATATCGGATAAGGACCTGTTCTATGGCTATACAGATTACACCACACCTTATTCCATTTACAAGATGAATATCGCCACCGGTAAAGCAGATCTCTACAAACGCCCGAACGTACAGTTCAAACCGGAAGAGTATGAATCCAAACAGGTTTTTTATCCGTCAAAAGATGGCACAAAGATTCCGATGATCATTACCTATAAAAAAGGATTGAAGCTGGATGGTAACAATCCCTGCCTCTTATATGCCTATGGTGGTTTTAGTGTAAGCCTTACGCCCTATTTCAGCACGTCTAATATCATCCTGCTCGAAAACGGTGGCGTGTTTGCTGTTCCCAATCTCCGTGGTGGTGGAGAGTATGGCGAAGCCTGGCATGAGCAGGGTATTAAAACCAAAAAGCAAAATGTGTTTGATGATTTTATAGCTGCCGCACAATACCTGAAAGACAATAAATACACATCAACAGACAAACTGGCCATCGAAGGCGGAAGCAACGGAGGATTGCTGATCGGTGCCACCATTACCCAAAAACCGGATATCTGTAAAGTAGCTTTCCCGGCTGTAGGCGTGATGGACATGTTACGGTATCACAAGTTTACTGCGGGTGCGGGTTGGGCTTATGATTATGGCACATCTGCTGACAGTAAAGAAATGTTTGATTATCTCTATGCCTATTCTCCTGTGCATAATGTAAAACCTGCTGCCTATCCGGCTACCATGGTTACCACAGCCGATCATGATGATCGTGTGGTTCCCGCACACTCATTCAAGTTTGCGGCCAATATGCAGGAAAAACAAACCGGTAAGAATCCTGTATTGATCCGTATTGAGACAAAAGCGGGTCATGGTGCCGGAAAAAGCACCAAACAAACCATCGAAGAGCAGACTGATAAATGGAGTTTTATGTTCTATAATATGGGGATTAACCCGAAATACTAACTATTATACAACATACAAAAAAGCCTCACAGTAAAACTGTGAGGCTTTTATTTTTCCGTTGTGTTGTTACAAGTATCCGAGCCGGAGCTGAAGAAATCAGGATGGTTCATTGAGTTTTAAATTGGGCGTAGGGGGTATACGCGTAACTCATAGCCTTACAATATTATAGATGGCCACAGGCGGAGAAAAATACTGGTCGTTTTCATTTTGTTGAGAGATCTTTCTTACGACCCACATTCCCTTCACCACTTTTCCAAAAGTGGCATAGCCCTGTTTATCCGGAACATTTTCTCCTCCATAATCGAGACCGGGTTGTTTACTTAGACAGATAAAGAATTCTGTTCCTGCTGTGCCGGGTTGGGCACGCGCAAGCGAGATCACGCCTTCGTCGTGCAGGATCTTTGTTTGCTCCGTACTCTCATGGGGTATTCCGGGTATGCTTACCGCAAGTTTGTTATTGGTTTTCCAGATCCCGCCCTGGATCAGTTCTGTTTTGGGTGCATTGGAGGGCTGGTTCTCCATGGTAAGTGCGCGATAAAAATTACTGTTGAAAAAGTATCCTGAATCTATATAAGATAAAAATGCGGCAACCGTTTTTGGGGCCTGCAGGGGATAGAGTTCTATTTCAATATCTCCTTTTGAGGTTTGGATCTGAATATGCGGAGTGCTCGTGTTGGCCTTTTGTTTACAGGCAAAAAGAAGAAATAATAAAATACTATAGAGTAGTGTGTTTTTCATTTCGTGCATTTTCTTCGCGCTCCTTACGTCTTCGTGTCTTTGCGGTTAATCCCTTTTACCACAAAGACACAAAGACACGGGGTTTCGCTAGGGGATGATTTCAAATACGAAGAACTGTGTTTTTTCGAAGGACAGGAAATTATTGTCCGCAACCAACACCAGCGTTCTGTGCCCGTTTGGCAGGTTGGGGCCGAATGTAATGCCTTCGATATTATCCGTATACACCCCCAGCGAATCCATATTGAGTAATAATTTCTTTCTCACGGGTTTTGTAGCAGGTGTTTTTATCAGCGAGTGATTGTTTTTGATATTGCTTGCACCATTCAGGTCTGCCAGGAATATTTTGATCGTGCAGGGTATTCTTCCGGTAGAAAAAGATCTTTCCAGTACCAGCAGTTTTTGATCGCCCACAGAAAGAATATCCGGGATCCCGTTGATTTTAAAAGCATCCGCCGGTGATGCCGGGTAAGCGATCGGATCCAGTTTATAAGCATACTGCGCCGTGTTCTTTTTGCTGGCCATATCAAACTGATAGATCCGTATCCAGGCTTCGTTTGGAATGGTATCTGCCCTTGGGCCATCTTCATATCTCGGCTCCTCAATATTTACATAAAGTGTCTGATAGTTGTTCGCAAAACTCATTCCCTCCAGCACGCCGTTCTGACGAGGGCCGTTTTCTGTTGCGTGCATGCGCAGATCTTTGGGCAAAGGAAATGTATCAATAAATTTTCCGTTGGTTCCGATGATCGTGATGGCGGGGTTTTCCAGTACGGTATCTTTTCCGCGTACAACTCTTTCGCCTTCGCTGGTCCAGATCATTTGGTTCTTGAGCGGATTGTATCGCAACGCTTCCGGATCGGGCGTATGTGCAGGGTCTGTTTTTGAATCAGGATAGGCTTTGCCATCCGGTTGTAACAGGGTGGTCACATTTACAAAAACCACGCTGTCTATTTTCTTTTCCGTAAAAAAGATCTTTGCTGAATAATAACGTGCGGGGTTGATCGCAGAGCGGTCATCGCAGATCATGTGATAGGTACCGGCCTTACGATCATAATCAATCCCCGATAACCCACCCACCGTTGTGCCCATGAACGGAAGATTATGCGGCAGATCGTATTCGCCAATCAGCTTTAAAGAACCGATCGTATTTTTTTTCTGGGCACTAAGACTTACAGAAAAAAGCAGCCACACACCAATGATTAACAATATTTTTTTCACTCAAAACGATTTGATACCAAAGTAAATAAGTTTCTCCCTTCTACCCAATCAAACTGCGCCCTTGCGCCTCTGCGTGAAAAAAACAGGCACGCAGAGGCGCAAAGGCGCAGTTAAAACGGTTGTTCAGTTATTCTTTTTCTTATTTGAAAATAACCAAGGTAATAATTTCGGTTCTGCAAATGCGGAGTCCCAGCTATTATGGCCGGCTTGCGGGTATTCGGTATAGCTTACTGTTTTTACGCCCCTTGTCATTAAGGCTTTGAATAATTCGCGATCCGGTTTGGGTGAAACGGTACTATCACGGCCACCATGAAAGATCCAAAGCGGCACCTGCATAGACCGTTCAATAAACAAAGGAATATTGGCTATCCCGCAAATAGGAAAAGCTGCGGCAAAATAGTCCGGGTAACGTGTAAGCAGGTCATAGGTTCCAAAACCTCCTAAGGATAATCCTCCCAAGTATAAGCGACGGTTATCAACAATCAAATTATTTACCAGGCTATCTACCAGCCCCTTCACCAATTGTTGCGGCATGGGCGCTTCTTCATTGGGAAGAAAAACCCGCTCTGTAGAATTTGCGATCCGTTTATATCTCGCCCAACTGCTGTCTGGCGGACATTGCGGAAAGATCACGATCGCCGGAAAATGTTTGCGGATATTTTCGTTTACAAACAAATTCCCTCCGTGCAGCAGCTGCGCTTCATTATCTCTTCCTCTTTCGCCCGACCCATGCAGAAACACAACCAGCGGATAAGCTTTGTGCTTTCTGTACTTTTCGGGATACAGGATACGGTAACGCAAAGTATCCTTCCCTTTAATGAATTCTTTTTTCTGAAACGCAGACAGATCCTGCGCAAACGCATGCTGAAACAGCATGATGGCTGATAAGGCAAGTATCGTTTTCATATTAAATCCTCCATAACCACACTATCCCGGGGGGAATATGGGTCAGTTTAATTTTTGCAGATAATCTGCCAGGCGGTTGATCGCTGCTGCTACCACCGCGATCTGTTCCTGCGCTTCTTTCCAGTTCCGCTGCTCAATCGCTTCTCTCACACCCGGAATGGTCTTTACACCATAACCTGTATAAAACCC
>CBHRAM010000096.1:0-10369 GCA_966076165.1 uncultured Chitinophagaceae bacterium | reverse complement strand
TCTCTCTGGCTAATGCAGAATACAGAAAGAAATCAACGGATGTATACAATGCAACTGCAGCTCTTTCCTATAATATTACCCGTAACCTGAGTTTTAAATCAACTTTCGGGTACGATCATAATAACCTGGTTGACCGCCAGTTCAGTGATTCGATCACTCCTTATTCTGTGATCCAGGGTTCAAGAAAACCTATCGTTCAATTGGATACCGTTACGAGGAACACGATCACCAACTCAAACGTATTAACTTATTCGATCAGTAAATGGAAAGGCAAACATGATTTTGACTTTTTGGTGGGTGAAGAAACCTATGACCTGAAAACAGAAAGCCATACACAGCTGATCAAATTATATCCAACATTTACTGCGCCGGCTGATGCTTTTACAAAATTAGGATTAGGCACTACTTTTACCGGTTATCCAAAACTGGGTAAATCAAGATATACCAGCCTTTCCTTCTTTGGAAGAGTGAACTACACATTTGATAACAGGTACTATCTGTCATTCAATGTACGTTCTGATGGTGCTTCCAAATTTGCTCCCGGTAAACAATGGGGTTATTTCCCATCAGGGTCTTTTGCATGGAGAGTGAAGAATGAGAAATTCATGAAGAATGTGGATTTCATCAGCGACCTGAAATTCAGAGCTGGTTTTGGTACCGTGGGTAATAACCGTATCAACGATTACCTGTTCTTAACTACTTTCCGTAATGATGGTACTTACTATTATGGTATCAATAACCAGGCGGTTACTGCTTACTACTCTTCGGGCCTTGTGAATGAATCTTTACAGTGGGAGTCTACAGTGAACAGGAACTTTGGTATGGACCTGAGTTTACTGCGCGACAGGCTAAGCCTGAGTGTGGATTATTATAATAACAGTTCCAAGAACCTGTTGTTGAATGTACCGATCGCTTCTACCTACGGTTATTCAACACAGTTGCAGAACATTGGTAAAACTTCTAACAGAGGGGTGGAGATCCAATTGAATGCAACACCTATCCGTAAAGCAGATTTCAGCTGGAACAGTAATTTCAATATCTCATTTAATAAGAACAAAGTGGATCAGTTAGGACAGAACCAAACCCTGTTCTATCCTGCAGCCAGCTGGGGTGTTTCCGGTCAGCCAACTGACTATATCATCCGTATAGGAGATCCGGTAGGTTCTATGTGGGGATTGGTAAGTGATGGTTTCTATAAAGTATCCGATTTTGATTATAACCCTGCTACCAGCGTGTATACTTTGAAAGCAGGTGTTGTATCAGATGCAGGTATCATCGGAACCGTACAACCGGGAGCTCCTAAATACAGAGATCTTAATGGTGATGGTGTGGTGGATCTGGATAAAGACAGACAGATCATTGGTAACCCAACACCAAAATTCACCGGTGGATGGAACAACCAGTTTACTTATAAGAACTGGGATATGAGTGTGTTCTTCAACTTCTCTTATGGCAATGATATTTACAATGCCAATAAGATCGAGTTCACCAATGGCTATACAGCTAACTCCAATATGTTAGGTATTATGGCCAATCGCTGGAAAGTGGTAACAGCCACCGGACAAACAGCACAGTGGGTAAATTCAACCGGACAGGTGGTAGGTATTGCACCGGATCAACTGAGTGCACTGAATGCCAATGCAACCATCTGGGCTCCGGTAAAAGGAGCCGGTGCTTTCTATCCAAGCTCATGGGCCATTGAAGATGGATCATTCCTGCGTTTGAATAATATTACATTGGGCTATAGTGTACCGGTTAAGAAACTGGCAAAAGCAAAGATCAGCAAGTTGCGTTTTTACTTTACTGCCAACAATATTGCGGTGCTGACCGGTTATTCAGGATACGATCCGGAAGTGAGTGTGCGTAACAGCCCGCTTACACCAGGATTGGATTATTCAGCGTATCCAAAAAGCCGTAGCTATATTTTCGGTATCAATGCAACCTTCTAATCAAACAAAAAAATCTTCGATATGAATACCAAACATTTTTATAAACTGACGATCATCGCCTCCGTAAGTGTGGTGTTGTTCTTTGCCAGTTGCAAAAAGTTTCTGGATCAGCAACCTATCACTGATGTAAGTGCCGAAGTGGCATTCAGCGATGTGCCCAGCGCTTACAAAG
This sequence comes from uncultured Chitinophagaceae bacterium, assembly GCA_966076165.1. GTDB lineage: Bacteria > Bacteroidota > Bacteroidia > Chitinophagales > Chitinophagaceae > Sediminibacterium. The sequence continues at coordinate 8,248 of CBHRAM010000096.1, read as the reverse complement.
CATTAGCCGGTGCCTATAGCCGGTTGGTGGGTGATGCCGGTTTCGGGATCCGTCTCAGTTTATACTATACAGTAGACAATGATGAAATGCAGGGCCCAACCGGTGCTGCGGATAACGACCGCCGTGATATTGCACGTTTTGCAGCTACCCCGGGTAATGCACAGTTGACCAATCCGTTCAACCAGTTATTTACCGGAATCGAATATGCCAATATCTGTATCGCCAATATTCCTAAAATGGCCATGTATACAAGTGGAACGGATCAGCAGAAAAAACAATTGCAGCGTATGTATGGTGAGGCCTTAACCTTAAGAGCTCAATATTACTATCAAGCGATCGTAAACTGGGGCGATCTGCCTGCGCATTTTAGTCCGGCTTCACAATTGGCGAATGATAATCCGTTCCCAACCAGAACAGACAGAGATTCGTTATACACACGTTTGATCGCTGATCTGAAAGTGGCTTCCGATCTTGTTCCATGGAGAAATGAACTGACCGCTATTGGTGACCCGATAGATGAACGTATTACCAAAGGAACCGTAAAAGGGTTAAGAGCAAGACTGGCTTTGTTCCGCGGAGGATATGCTTTACGCAGCGACGGAAGTATGAAGAGAAATGCGGATTACCTTACCTATTACCAGATCGCAAGAGATGAGTGTAATGATATCATGACTTCAGGACAACATTCATTGAACCCAAGCTATAAAGCACTTTGGAAGGACCAGGTAAACGCACATGCAGTTGCCGATCCGCAGGGAGAATTATTATTCCAGGCAAGTGGTATTGGTGGAGTAGGTGCAGAAGATACCAAGCTAGGTTATTATAATGGCCCAACTGTAAATAACCTTGGTAACAAAAGCATCAACGTATTGCCTAACTATTTTTATCTCTTCGATTCAACTGATCTGAGAAGAGATGTTACCTGTGCAGTATATAATGTGGCTGCAGATGGTGTTACAAAGGTAGGACAAACAATTACTGCTATTTGTGATGGTAAATACAGAAGGGACTGGATCACCAACCCTGCCTATGCACCCACCAATGCGATCCAGTATTTTGGATTGAAATGGCAGATCCTACGTTACTCAGATGTAATGCTGATGTTTGCCGAAGCAGAAAACGAATTGAACGGGCCAACAGCTGCAGCCTATACTGCTGTGAACCAGGTGCGCAGAAGAGGATATGGCAAAGCCATCGGAACAGCAGATGCAACAGCTGATCTTCCTGCAGGTTTAAGCAAGGCTACTTTCTTTGATGCGATTGTAAAAGAAAGATCATTGGAACTGGGTGGAGAAGGAGTTAGAAAATTTGACCTGATCAGGTGGAATTTACTGGCAACCAAGATCGCAGCGACCAAAGCTATTTTGTTGGCGATGTCTACTTCTGCTGCTCCTTATAATAATTACCCAACATCTATGTACTATAAAACAACCGGTACTTCAGATGATAATACCATCAGCGGCGGTTTATGGGCCAATTCATTTTATAAACCGGCACCTGCGGCAACACCAACCGGGTATACGAAAATTACCTGGATGAGTGCAGCCATCAACACTACTTCCCTGGCAAGATATGCGACAGGTTTTACAACCGGTAAATCAGAACTGGTTCCTATTCCGCAACCTGCAAGGGATGCGAATATTAACCTGACACAAAATCCGGGTTATTAATAGTTGTTGATTGTATATTTTTATAAGGCTGCCATAAAATGGCAGCCTTATATTTTTCAAAAAGATTTTATCAAATACGGACGAATGAAAAAGATCACGAAAAAATTAATGCTTCTGGGTACTTGCCTTTTTTGTGGACTGTTTTTATTGGCACAAAACAATCCTGCGTACCCGCCTTCTTTAACAGTAGCAAAAGACGGAAGCGGTAATTATAGAACCATACAGGAAGCCATTAATGCTACCAGGGATCTTGGGAAAGTAACCGTAAAAATATTGATCAAGAAAGGTGTTTACCATGAGAAAATAATTGTGGCTTCCTGGAAAACCAATATTTCATTGATTGGAGAAAGCCGCGACAGTACCATCATTACTTATGAAGATTTTTCGGGCAAGCTAAATACCGGTGGTACAGATGCATTCGGGAAAGATAAATTCACAACGTATACATCGTATACGATGCTGGTGCAGGGGAATGATTTTTCCGCTGAAAATCTTACCATACAGAATACTGCGGGACGTGTAGGACAGGCAGTAGCTTTGCACGTGGAAGGAGACCGGGTTGTGATCAAAAACTGTAAGATCTTAGGTAACCAGGATACACTCTATGCTACCAAAGAAAACAGCAGACAATATTATGATAACTGTTATATCGAAGGAACCACTGATTTTATTTTTGGAGAAGCAATCGCCGTTTTTCAGAACTGTATCATTAAAAGTTTAGTGAACTCTTATATAACAGCAGCCTCTACCAGACAGGCGCAACAATTTGGTTATGTCTTCTTTGACTGTAAACTGATAGCCGATACTGCTGCTAAAAAAGTGTATCTCGGGCGGCCCTGGCGATCATATGCCAAAACGGTTTTTATCCGTTGTGAAATCGGAAGCCATATTGTTCCCGAAGGTTGGGATCCCTGGAAAGGGGATGCGATGTTTCCGGATAAAGAAAAAACAAGTTTTTATGCTGAGTATAAAAATAAAGGAGCGGGAGCGAATGTGTCGGGACGTGTACCATGGTCTAAGCAATTGACCGACAAAGAAGCAAGATCATACACGATCAAAAATATATTGGGTGGAAACGATAACTGGAATCCATTGATGTAATAAACAGGAGTGCAGTTTTAATATTTATAGCATGAGATCGATCAGTACTTTTTTTCTTTTATTCCTGAGTATACTGCTTTCTGCACAGAAAAAAAATGTCTCAAAAGTCTGGGTGGCTGATAATGGTAATGGCACTTATCATAACCCTATACTCAATGCAGATTATTCGGATCCCGATGCGATCCGTGTGGGAGATGATTTTTATTTGATCTCCTCTTCTTTCGCAGACATACCCGGATTACCGATACTGCATTCAAAAGATCTTGTTAACTGGTCCATCATCGGACATGCATTGCTGAAACAACTACCCTTTGAACATTTTGCTGTTCCACAACATGGCAATGGAGTATGGGCACCGGCTCTGCGGTATCATAAAGGGGAATTTTATCTTTATTATCCCGATCCTGATTTTGGGATCTATCTTACCAAAGCCAAAAATGCAGCAGGCCCATGGTCAGAACCTGTTTTGGTAGAAGCAGGAAAAGGCTTGATCGATCCTTGTCCTTTATGGGATGAAGATGGTTCGGTCTATCTCGTTCATGGCTGGGCCGGCAGCCGGGCAGGAATTAAAAGTATCATTACTATCAAAAAACTAAATACTGAAGGAACCAAAGTGCTGGATGCCGGTGTGATCGTTTATGATGGTCATGAAACCGATCCTACCATTGAAGGGCCTAAGATCTATAAACGGAATGGATACTATTACATTTTTGCGCCAGCCGGAGGTGTAACAGAAGGATGGCAATTGGCATTGCGGTCAAAAAATATTTATGGGCCTTACGAAAGAAAAGTAGTGATGGATAAGGGTCAGTCGATCACCAACGGCCCGCACCAGGGTGCCTGGGTAAATACAACAACCGGCAAAGATTGGTTCTTGCATTTTCAGGATAAGGGAGTATATGGAAGAGTCGTTCATCTGCAGCCGATGAAATGGGTTAACGATTGGCCTGTGATCGGTGTTGATGCGGATGGCGATGGTAAAGGCGAGCCTGTGATTACTTACCGTAAACCCAATGTTGGTAAAACATGGCCCATAGAAACACCGGCTGATAGTGATGAATTCAATGAACCCTTTTTAGGCAAACAATGGCAATGGGCAGCTAACCCAAAAGGAACCTGGAGTTTTCTGAATCCGGCAAATGGGTCGCTACGTTTGTACTCAGATAAATTGCCCGATAGTGCTAAGAATTTATGGGATGCACCGAATGTATTATTACAAAAATTTCCTGCAGAAGAGTTTATCGCAACAACCAGGTTAAGGTTTAGTCCCAATACCAAACTGGGCAATGAAAAGACAGGATTGGTGGTCATGGGGTATAGTTATGCCAATATAAGTGTAAAGAACCTGAAAGACGGCAACTATCTGGTATATACCGTTTGTAAAGACGCAGTAAAAGGAAAACCGGCAACGGAAAACATCCTTCAAAAAATAACTACTGAATCTGTATATCTCCGGGTGAAAGTTACCTGGGGAGGTAAATGCCTGTTTGGTTACAGTATGGATGGAGATCAATTTACTTATATGGACGAGAGTTTCCAGGCAGAGCAGGGAAGATGGATCGGGGCAAAACTGGGATTGTTCTGTACCAGAGAAACACAGATCAATGATTCCGGCTATGCGGATTATGATTGGTTTCGGTTTGAACCAATTCGATAACGTTTGCGCATTTATCCTTTCAAAGAACCGGGCAATAGCTTATTTTAGATACTCAAAAATCACTTGTCATGAAATACCTCTACCTGATCGGGTTATTCTCACTGATCTCATTTTCATCCATCGCTCAATCGAAAGACCATAAATCAGTAGCGGAAGCCGTTGAAAAATTGCGCAAAGCCATGATCGATGGCGACAGGGCTTCCCTGGAAAACTGTGCATCTGACAGTTTAAGTTATGGCCATTCCAGCGGCATGGTAGAGAATAAAGCAGAATTTGTAGAACATATCGCCAGCGGCAAATCCGATTTTGTTACCATCGACCTTTCTGAACAAACCATCTCTGTTAAACAGAATACGGCTGTGGTTCGTCATACACTAAGTGCTACAACCAATGACGGGGGCAAGCCCGGTACCGTTAAGATCAAAGTACTGCTGGTATTTGAAAAAGAAAAAGGCCAATGGAAATTATTGGCCCGCCAGGCCGTAAAACTCCCCTAGCGAAACTTCGTGCCTTCGTGTCTTTGCGGTAAAGATGGCTTAACCGCAAAGGCGCTATGACGCAAGGTCGCGCGAGGAGTTACTCGTCTACTCCTTCTTTTGAAGTAGACTCGCGGATGAATAGTTGCGGTGGCAAGACCTTTCTTTCAAAATCTTTTACGGGCCTTTTACTTTCTATCAGTTGAATAAGTAATTCAGTAGAGAGTTCCCCCATTTCAAAAGCAGGTTGTCTTACAACGGATAATGATGGTGAGAGCAGATCGGTAAGATCGAGGTTGGAGAATCCGACCAATGCCACATCATCCGGTACTTTTATTTTTCTTTTCTTGAAATAACGAAGGCAATTGGTGGTGAGCTTATCTGCGGATGCAATAATGGCATCCGGTTTCTTCTTCAGTTTCAATAACTCACTTAAAGCATTCTCTACCTCATTATATAACATGCCGCCGTGCAGGCAATGCTGGATATAGTGTTCATCATAAGGGATCCCATGATCTTCCAAGGCTTTCCGGTAACCACCCAGCCTTTCTTTGGTGATGGACAGGTATTCAGAGCCTGCCAGTGCAGCAATATGCCGATACCCGCTTTTGATCAGGTGTTCCGTTGCATCGTAAGCACCTTTGAAATTATCAACGATCACTTTATGCGTTTCCATCTCATCCACGATCCTGTCGAAGAATACAATGGGGAAACCCCGGTCATGCAGATTTTTTAAATGCCCCAGGTCCTGTGTTTCTGAAGAAACCGAAACCAGCAAACCGTCAATGGAACGTGAAGCCAGGTATTGTACGTTGAGCACTTCCCTGTCATACGACTCATGACTTTGGGCAATGATCACATTATATCCTTTATCGTAAGCGATTGATTCGATGCCGTTAATGATCTGGGAAAAAAAACTGTTGGCGATCTCACAAACAATGATGCCGATGGACCGGCTTCTTTTCTCCTTTAAACTGAGGGCAATCGGGTTGGGGCGGTAATTGATCTTCTCAGAATACTCCAAAACCAGTTTTTTGGTTTCGGGACTGATCTCATAACTGTCACGAAGTGCCCTTGACACCGTGGAGGTAGAAAGCCCCAACGCTTTTGCAATATCTTTTATGGTAACCGCTTCAAACTTCATGATACCTGTTTAAGGCCCTCAGGGCGCCCGGGTTGTTTCGGGGCTTTAAAAATACGCTATTTATAGAACCGCCTCATATAAGCCCCGAAATGCGGCAAAATGCCCCTGTTTTACGGAGCAATGCCGCCGTTTGGGAAAAGAAAAAACGGCCTTTGTCAAATCGGCTGAAATCGTTTGCTGTGGCTGGTTTAAGTACCATCGTTACCGGGAACGATTGCGTAAATAAAAAGGCATTTTGTGCGCTAAACTGATGAATATCTGAGTAGCATTGTAACTGATAATGAAGTCCCGGACCTGTGAAAAGCTTCATGTTAAAATTGCCTGCCATGTTATTGAAAAAAAAAGCATGCTTCCCGTTACAAGGGAGTGGTAAAACTGCTTTCAGTAGCTGTGCGGGATCATTGTTATCCATAAGTTGTCATTTTTTGTTGGATTATATAAGCAAGCAGTAACACAAAACTATACGACTAAACCCGTGTAGTTTTTTTATGTCTATACTTTACTATTCATGAAATTCAAATCAACGCAGGCCAGATGAAAAAAATCGTTTTTTGTGTATCACTTGTTTTATTAATGGCATTTGGTGTTCCCGAACACAAGGTCACCATTTTCATGATCGGTGATTCTACCATGGCCGATAAACCTTTGAATGATAATCCGGAGAGAGGATGGGGCCAGTTGTTTCCCCAGTATTTTACCGATGCTGTTCAGGTAAGAAATTATGCGGTGAACGGAAGAAGCACCAAAAGTTTTATCAAAGAAGGCCGTTGGGACTCTGTGATGAAGTATATGAAAAAAGATGACTGGGTATTTATCCAGTTTGGACATAACGATTCCAAGATCGAAGACAGTAACCGTTATGCGGCACCGCAGACTTTATATCGCACCAACCTCATCCGTTTTGTAAATGAAGCAAGGGCCAAAGGAGGAAACCCGATACTGGTTACACCGGTCATGAGAAGAAAATTCGATGCTAACGGAAAATTTGAAGATACCCATGGCGAATACCCTGGCGTGGTAAGGGCTGTAGCCAAAGAATTGAATGTGCCGTTGATAGACCTGCACAGATCAAGTCAGAAATTAATTGAAGACCATGGCGTGGAAGGGTCTAAAAAATTATTTCTGTGGATGGATGCCAAACATTTTAAAGCAGCGCCGGATGGTAAAAAAGATGATACCCATTTTTCAGAGTATGGTGCATCATCTGTTGCTTCATTGGTGTGTGCAGAGATGCGTGAAAAGAAGATTGCTCTGGCTAAAGAATTAAAACCTTCTGCCCATCCTGAGAAACTGGCTTATGAGCTGCCTAAGATCTATCAACCCAATTTTAAGAAAGATACTTTCAATATTGTGGCGTATGGAGCCAAGGGCGATGGGGTTACCCTGAATACACAGGCCATTCAACAGGCTATCGATGCTGCCTTTAAAAACCCCGGAGGAATTGTTGTGATCCCGGCGGGACTATGGCTTACCGGCCCCATCGTTTTAAAAAGCAATGTTGAATTACATACCAATAGAGGTGCGTTGATCACATTTACACCAGACAGAACTCAATACCCATTAACGGCTTCTTCTTTTGAAGGGGTGGCAGCTGCCCGATGCCAATCGCCTGTTTCTGCTACCAATGCTGAAAATATTGCTATTACCGGAGAAGGAATTTTTGATGGGGCAGGCAGTAACTGGCGGCCGCAGAAAAAAGATAAACTAACAGAATCGGAATGGAAAAAATTGGTAGCTTCTGGAGGAGTTTTATCTGAAAATAAAACCAACTGGTATTCTTCTGAAAGTGCTTTAAAAGGATCGATCAGTGGTGATGTGGGTAAACTGGCTTCAGGAAAACCCTTAAAAGATTTTGAAGAGGTACGCGATTTTCTTCGCCCGAATTTCCTTCGTATCACGAATTGCTCGAACGTGTTTCTGGAAGGGGTTACGTTCGAGAACTCTCCTGCCTGGACATTACATCTGGCCGAGAGCAGACATATCACCCTGAAAAACGTAACCGTAAAGAATCCATGGTATGGACAGAACACAGACGGTATCGATCTGGAATCTTGTGCCAATGTGTTAATGGATGGCTGTTCATTTGATACGGGTGATGACGGGATCTGTATCAAATCAGGCAGGGATGAAGAGGGCAGAAAAAAGGGCATCCCTACCGAAAATGTAATTGTACAGAATTGCACGGTTTATCATGCCCATG
>CBHRAM010000095.1:0-10389 GCA_966076165.1 uncultured Chitinophagaceae bacterium | reverse complement strand
CCATGGAGGTCCTCAAAGGTATCTGTGAACCCTTTGAAATTGCCGGCTTCCAGAAATGTTTGCAGGCCTATTTCAATTCTTGCCGCTTCGCGAAGTGACTGGTGTTGAATGCCTCCTTTTAATAAGGATGTCATTAATACATAAGCATACTCATATTCTTCGATCAGCAGATCGATCTGTGAATCGGTAACTTCATTGATCACTTTTACGAGATCGCCGATACCATAGGTATTGACACTGTATCCGAATTTGATTTCTGCCTCTACTTTATCGCCTTCTGTTACGGCAACATTGCGCATATTATCACCAAAGCGCGCAAACTTAGCCGACTGCCAATCGTTCCATCCTGCTGCGGCCCTTGCCCAGATATTGATTTTTTCCAGCGATTCACTATCCTGCCAATGCCCAACAACCACCTTTCTATTCAAACGCATACGGCTGGCAATGAACCCAAATTCCCTGTCGCCATGTGCCGACTGATTCAGGTTCATGAAATCCATATCAATGGTTGCCCAGGGGATATCGCGGTTGAACTGGGTATGAAAATGCAACATGGGTTTATTCAACACTTTCAATCCCGGGATCCACATTTTGGCCGGTGAGAAAGTATGCATCCAGGTGATCACACCTATACAATCCACAGCCGCATTGGCTTCCATGCAAACCGCATAGATCTCTTCCGCTGTTTTAACGGTTGGCTTATAAATTACTTTTACGGGTATCTGTGGGGAATCGTTTAAAGATCCTGCAATTTCTTTTGAATGCACCGCCACCTGCTGAAGTGTTTCATCGCCATACAAATGCTGACTACCGGTGATAAACCAGACTTCTTTCTTTTTCAGATTGATCATGACAAACTATTTTATTTCTGTTTTCGGTCTTAGTTTTTTATACTCAATTACTAACTACTAATTATTAATTACTTCGTAAGAAGATCCACATCCTTCACCTGCGATGGAAACCACATCATCATTTCCCCTTTTCCACGATTAGCCCAACTATAATAAGGTATTGCGGTTAAGGTTTGTTTGATGGTGCTTATATTATCTGCTCCGGTTACGACCACCGTTGGCACCTGTGCTTTCAATACCATGATTCCATTCAAAAGATCCGGTTTAAATTCTGTGGTGAATTGTGCGCTTTCAGGAACAATGATATTGCTGGTTTTTCCGTTATTGTCAACCCACTCAGCACAATACATGATCGGGCCACGCTGGAGGGCCACTTTGCCTTTATCGTCTGATATATTCTCGTTGGCCACTACCCTTTTTACTTCCATAGGTAATTCCATTTCTACCACATCATTCTTTTTCCAGGTGCGGGCAATCACCGCATAACCATCCTGCATGGTATATTCTACCAGTTTACCATTCACTTTGATATTGATGAGATTGGGTGTGGATAGAACAAAACTGTAAAGCGTGGAAGGCATTGCTTTATTCTGTGCCCAGCCCGGCACCCTTAATTTCAAACTGAAGGCGGTTGCATTGGCCGGGTTGATCGTGAAAGATAAATTTCCGTTCCATGGATAGCCATTCTGCTGAACGATCTCCATAGCCGTATTTTTCATCTTCAGGTTTACCGAGCCATTGATGAAGAGGTTCACATAAAGGTTATCGTCTTTCTGTGCATACATATAACCGGGAATAGAAGGAATCAATCTTGCCAGGTTGGTAGGACAACAGGAACATTCAAACCATCCTGAGCGGGTGTTCTCCATATCCACGTGCGCAAAATTTCCTTTTACCTGCATCGCATTCGTATAGAAAAAGGATTTCCCATCGAGGCCGATGCCGGAGATCAAGCCGTTGTATAAGGTCTTCTCCAATATGTCCATATATTTTGAATCGCCATGTAAAAGAAACATCCGGTAGTTCCAGTATACATTGGCCACGGCAGCACAGGTTTCGTTATAAGCGGTTGCATTCGGCAACTCATAATTTTTCCCATAACTCTCACCGCTGCCCACAGCACCTACCCCACCCTGTACATACATTTTTTTCTCAACCATGTTTGTCCAGATCCTGTCAATCGCCATTCGTAAACTATCATCGCCTGTTAATGCGGCAATATCAGCCACAGCTGAATATAAATAGCCGGCACGTACCGCATGGCCCTCTGCCTCCTGTTGTTGTGTTACAGGGATATCATCCTGCCAGTAAACACCATTCTTCCATTGATCCTTGCTCTTTGTATCGTATCCTGTGTAATGGCCGCGTTCTTCCACAAAATATTTAGCTGTAGAGAGGTATTCCTTTTTTCCTGCGATCCGATAGAGTTTTACCAAACCCATCTCGATAATTTCATGGCCGGGTGCTACATGTTTTTTATCCGGTCCAAATACAGAGCAAACAAGATCCGCATTCTTTAATGCGATATTCAAGAGGGTAGTTTTTTTTGTTGCCAGGTAATGCGCTGCTGCTGCTTCATATAAATGACCGGCATTGTATAATTCATGACTCAGCTCTCTTTCCTTTTCCCATCTTTCTTTTCCGGCCCAGGGATGTGCTTCTGCAGGATTAATGGTTCTTGAAGTATACAAATAACCATCCGGCTCCTGTGCGTTGCCAATGATAGTGATAAGTGTATCTAAATAGGCATCCAGTTTCGGATCCGGATGAACCGCCAATGAGAAAGATGCTCCTTCGATCGTTTTATAAATATCTGTATCATCAAACGGATAACGGGTAGCAAACTTGCCGCTCTTTTTTGCCGCCATGATAAAATTCTTAACACGACCCGTGCTTTCGCATCTTTCAAAAGAAGCAGGAATGGTAACCGTTCTGTTGGTTTCAATCCTTGGCAACCAGAAGTTATCGGTCAGCTTTACTTGTGTAAAGGGCACTGACTGAATAGCATAATCTTTCTGCTGGCCAAAAGCCAGTGCAGAAGAAAGAATACCTGCGGATAAGAATACAGCTGATTTCATAAAAGATTATTTTACAGAAAAGCGATATACGGTTGTTTGATGATAGGTTTCACCAGGATTCAATGTAGTGGTTGGAAAACCCGGTTGATTGGGACTATCGGGAAAATGTTGTGTTTCTAAACAAAGGGCCGCATGTTGTCCGTACACCCTGTTATATTTTCCGGTAAGCGTACTGTCTAAAAAATTACCAGTGTAAAATTGTAACCCGGGCTCTGTTGTCAATACTTCCAGGAACCTGCCGCTTGATGGATCATATACTTCAGCCACTTTTTCAAGCGCTGTACCGGATCTTCTTAAAACCCAGTTATGATCATAACCACCTTTTACTGCTGCGATATCTCTTCCGATCGGTTTGGCTGTATTGAAATCCATCGGCGTGCCTTTTACAGCAGGAAGTTTGCCGGTTGGGATCAATAAGGTATCTACTTCTGTGTAGTCTTCTGCTTTGATCATTAATTCATGATTCAGAATAGTAGATTCTTTGCCCGCAGAGAGATTAAAATATGCATGATTGGTCAGATTAACCGGTGTGGCTTTATCTGTTGTGGCACTGTATTCTATTTTTAAAGCGTTATCAGCAGTTACCGTGTACACCACTGTAATAGCAAGGTTTCCAGGGAAGCCCTGGTCGCCATCTTTACTTGTGTAGGTTAGCTGCAAGCTACTGTCGCCCGCCAGTTTGGTGGCTTTCCAAAGCACTTTATCCAGTCCTCTTACACCACCGTGTAACATATTGCCATTATTATTTACGGTGATCTGGTAAGCCTGACCGTTCAATGAAAATTTACCTTTTGCAATCCGGTTTCCATAACGGCCAACGAGGCAACCGAAATAGGGATTTCCTTTTTGCAGATAGCCTGCGAGAGAATCAAATCCTAAGATCACATCACCGGGTTTCTTGTCTTTATCGGGTGTGATGATACCGGTTAAGGTACCGCCATAATTGATGATACTTACCTGCATACCGCCAGGATTTGCGATGGTGTATTGCGTTACCGATTCATTCTCAAATACGCCGAAAGGTTTTTCAGTGATACTGTATTTCATGGCCGATGCATCAGCAGTTTGTGTGTTGTTGCATGCTGCGAATATGGCAGCAACTGCCAGCGTTAATAGAAAGGGAAGTTTTCTCATATGGTATTTGTTTAAGCAATCGTTGTGTATTATGACTGCCCGTAATAACTGTCCGGGCCATGTTTTCTTTCAAAATGTTTTTGAATCAGCGCATCTTTCAATCTTGGTGAACCGGGCCTGATCTGCTCGGTAAGAAAAGCCATCTGTGCGATACTTTCCAGCACTGCACTATTGTACACGGCTTTTTCAGGTGTGGTTCCCCAGGTAAAGGGTGCATGGTTTCCTACCAGCATCATTTCCACTTCTTCGTAATGCAATCCTTTTTCTTTGAAACAATTTAAGATCTGTATACCTGTTTCGTATTCATAGTTCCCTTTGATCATCGTATCACTCATCGGTGCGGCACAGGGGATATCAGCCGTTGTATGATCGGCATGTGTGGTTCCGTAAACCGGGATATCCCTTTGCGTCTGCGCCCAGGCAGTTGCATAGGTTGAATGTGTATGAACAATACTTCCGATCTTAGGCCAGTGTTTGTATAAAACTGCGTGCGTTAATGTATCTGACGAAGGACGAAGTGCTCCTTCAATGGTTTTTCCATCCAGGTCAACGATCACCATTTTGGCAGGGGTTAGTTCTTCATACGGTACACCGCTTGGTTTGATGGCGAACACACCCAGGCTTCTGTCAACAACACTTACATTCCCAAACGTAAACAGAACAAGGTTCAGTTTGGGTAGTTGCATGTTTGCCTGATAAGCTGCTTCCTGTATGTGTTGATATTTCATATACAAATTTGAAAATTTGAAAATCAGGGAATACCCATTTTCAAATTATATCATTTCTCTTCACAATATAGTTTGTTGTTCGATAAATGCCCCCAATCGGGTATAGTTTTGGTATCTTTTTTCGTATACAGGTACACGGGACGGTACAGGATGGTAAGAAGCATCAAAACCCTGCCCCATAGCGGCCATGGCATCTTCTACTTTTGGATAGATCCCCGCCGCGGTAGCAGCAAACATGGCGGCACCCAAAGCACAGGTCTGTTCGCTTTTGTGGATGCGGATCGGCATATTCATCACATCGGCCATCATCTGCATAATAAAAGGTGATTTCTTAGCTACACCACCAAGACCGATCAGCCCTTTTACCGGAATGCCTTCTTCCCTGAACCTGTCTACAATTTTACGGGCACCAAAGCAGGTGGCTTCTGCCAATGCTTTGAATATGCGTGGTGCATCACTGGCAAGATTGAGTCCGGTGAATGCGCCTTTTAATAACTGGTTGGCATCGGGGGTACGACGGCCGTTAAGCCAATCCGCTGCCAGTTCATCACTCTCTTCCAAAGGCAGTGCAGCAGCGTGTTTACTTAATTCAGCAATCAGTGTATCGTGAACTTCGATCTGTAATTTTTCAAGGGTTGCTTCATCAAGAATTGTCGTGTTTGATAACACATTTTTTAAAGGCCATTCCAATAGATTGCGGAACCATGCATAGGCATCCCCAAATGCAGATTGGCCGGCTTCCATGCCCATCATACCCGGGATGATGGACCCGGGCACCTGGCCGCAAATTCCTTTTACAAGGATCCCTTTTACTTCTTCAATCGGTGCCACCAGCATATCGCAGGTGGAGGTACCCATTACTTTACTAAGGTGATAAGGTTCGATCTGGCCACCTACTGCTCCCATATGACAATCGAAAGCACCAATCCCTACAATCACTTCCGAGGAAAGTCCCAGTTTCTGAGACCATTCAGTTGAGAGTTTCCCTACCGGTTTATCGGCAGCATAGGTATCGGTAAATAATTTTTGAGTAAACCCCTTAAGCAAGGAATCCCAGGAACTAAAGAATTCATCCGGTGGTAATCCATCAAACTCCGTGGCCCAAAGGCTTTTGTGGCCTGCGCTGCAGACACCTCTTTTCATTTGATGAATATCATTGCCGCCGGTGAGCAGGAAGGGGATCCAGTCGCAATGCTCTACCCAGGAATAACAATGTTTTCGCACCAGTGCATCTTCACGTAATATATGTAACAGCTTTGCCCAGAACCATTCAGAAGAATAGATCCCGCCAACAAACTGCAGATAATTGATATCGAATTTTTGTGCGTGTTGGTTTAATTCGGCCGCTTCTTTTACAGAGGTATGATCCTTCCACAACACAAACATGGCGTTGGGATTTTCTGCAAACGCCGGTAATAAAGCCAGCGGTGTTCCTTTTGCATCTACCGCAATCGGTGTGGAACCGGTAGTATCCACGGAGATGCCTTTTACATCGGCAGCTATTGCTGCTCCTGCTTTTTGTAAACAGTCTTTGATCGTATATTCTATGCCTTCTACATAATCAAGTGGGTGTTGTCTGAATTGATTATGCGAAGGATCGCAGTACAGGCCTTTTTTCCATCGTGGATAATAGAAAACGGAAGCAGCGATCTCCTCTCCGTTAGCGGCATTTACAAGAATGGAACGTACAGAATCCGTTCCAAAATCAACACCTATCACATAGTTATCCTTTTTCATATAGGGGTCTTAATCGAATAATTTAACCAGTTGAAGGTCATGATAATCGCTGATAAAACAGTCAATATTATCATAATCCCCAAACTCTTCTTTGGTATGCATTGTGGTCAGCACCACGCAACGCATACCGGCATTACGGGCAGCTTCCACGCCCTTGGGGGCATCCTCAAATACGATACAATCTTGAGGGGGCATGCCCAGTTCACTCGCACAGATTAAATAGGTTTCCGGGTCAGGTTTACTCTCCTTAACCGATTCTGCGCTGATGATCGCAGGAAAATAATGCCGTAACCCTAATCCATCCAGTACAAAATCAATATTGAACATGATGGCAGCCGAACCAATGGCCATAGGTATCTTCTGTTGATACGCTTTTTCTAAAAAAGCATCCAGACCGGGGATCAGTTTCAGTAAAGGCCTGAATTGCTTCTGGTATTCAGTCTCCTTGGCAATCTCCATCCTGGCTTTTTCTTCATCAGAAAACCTTCCGGGAAAGATACGTTCCAGTAATTCACTGTTCTTGCCGTAACATTCTTTTTTTACTTCTTCAATACTCAATTCCGCACCCAGATCATTCAACAACCGGTACCAGGCCATGATGTGAAAATTCATATCATCTATCATGGTTCCGTTAAGGTCGAAGAGGAAGGCTTTTTTATGATTCGTCATTCTGTATTACCTGATGCTTTTCATTATGTTTAAAATGATGCTGGATACCGGATACAAGATGCCGGATCATATTACTTGTAATAATTATCCAACATCAAGAATCCAATATCCAGTATCTAATATCTAGTGACTAGTATCCAGTATACCCTTAAATAAACCTGTTGATCAGATTCTCCAGATACTCCTGTTTACCACTGATCACCGAAGGTTCACCATTGGCCACTGCAAAATCGCGCAGGCCTTCGAGGGTTACTTTTCCTTCTTCAAATGCTTTACCTGTTCCGCTGTCGAAAGATGAATAGCGGTCGGACCTTATTTTTTTGTAATCAGAATTCTGTAACACAGCATCTGCAACGATCAAGGCACGGGCAAAAATATCCATGCCACCTACATGCGCATAGAAGAGATCGGCCGGGTCGGTTGAGTTTCTTCTGCGTTTGGCATCGAAGTTGATACCACCACCTGCAAAACCACCGGCTTCCAGGATCACCAGCATGGTCTCCGCGAGTTCATTGATATTGTTGGGAAACTGATCCGTGTCCCAGCCATTCTGGTAATCACCACGGTTGGCATCCATACTACCCAGCATACCTGAATCGGCCGCTACCTGCAGTTCGTGCTGGAAAGTATGTCCGGCAAGGGTTGCGTGGTTGACCTCAATATTCAGTTTAAAATCATTCAACAGATCGTATTGACGTAAGAAACCGATTACGGTTTCACTGTCGTAATCATATTGGTGTTTACTTGGCTCACAAGGTTTGGGTTCGATAAAGAAAGTTCCTTTGAACCCGTTTCTTCTTGCATAGTCTTTTGCCGTGTGCAGGAATTTTGCGAGATGTTCTTTCTCACGTTTCATATTGGTGTTCAGCAGGCTCATATAACCTTCACGTCCGCCCCAGAACACATAGTTTTCTCCGCCGAGTTCGATCGTAGCATCCAGTGCTGCTTTTACCTGTGCACCGCCATGCGCCAACACATGAAAATCGGGGTTAGTGGCGGCACCGTTCATATAACGCCGGTTGCTGAAAAGGTTAGCCGTACCCCATAATAATTTAACACCACTGGCTGCCTGCTTTTGTTTGGCATATTCTACCAGGGCCTGTAAACGTCTTTCGTTTTCTTTGATATCGTTGGTATAATCCACTACATCCACATCATGGAAACAGTAGTAAGGGATATTCATTTTGGTAATGAATTCGAAAGCAGCATCCATTTTATCTTTTGCCCTTTCTACCGCGTCTGCTTTTTCATTCCAGGGGTAAACATGTGTGGGTTCTCCAAAGGGATCACCGCCATTGCCTACAAATGAATGCCAGTATGCACAGGCAAAACGCAGCCAGTCTTTCATGGGTTTACCTGCCACCACTTTTGATTCGTCATACCAACGGAAAGCCAATGGATTATCGCTTCCAACGCCTTCATATTTTACCTGTCCTATCTCTTTAAAAAAGGCTTTATCGCCTGTTACAACTTTCATGGTCTTCGATTTTATGTAAAGAATGATTATTTACTGATTTGATCATGCAATAGTTTCTCCCAATCGCGGTAAAGGCTGTTATAGTCAGCCGTTGCCGTGGGTTCGATGTATTGCAGGCGTTTATTGTTTATAAAAGCTTCCTTGGCATTACTGAAAATATTGGCGCCCAGTCCCGCACCAATCGCTGCTCCCACGCTTCCATCGCAATCATATAATTCAACCGGCACACCGGTAGCGTTTACAAATGATTCGATGAACACATCACTCAAAAATAAATTGGCCCTGCCCGCACGGATCACGGAAGGACGTAAACCGTTCTCACGCATGATATCCAACCCGTAACGGAATGCAAAAGCGATGCCTTCCTGTGCAGCACGATAGATATGCGCCGGTGTATGTTTATACAGATCGATATCGTTGATATGCGCATTCACCGTTGCATTATTAAGCATACGTTCTGCACCGTTTCCAAAAGGCAGTATGTGCAGACCATCACTTCCCGGTTTGATCTTTGCTGCCGCATCATTCATCTGGCTGTAACTGAGCTGGCCTCCGGTAATGGTGCGCACCCAGTTATTCATAATACCCGTTCCGTTGATACATAACAGGATCCCCAAACGTTTGAGTGAGGAAGTATGATTTACATGCGCAAAAGTATTTACGCGTGAAAATTTATCAAAAGCCAATACGTCACTTACACTATAGATCACACCCGATGTTCCTGCCGTGGCCGCTACTTCACCCGGCTCCAGTACATTTAATGATAAAGCATTGTTCTGTTGATCGCCTGCTTTATACGCAATAGGGATGCCGGCTTTCAGTGATAAGGTTGCCGCCACTTCTTCTTTCAGCAACCCATGCGTTTCAAAAACTTTTTTAACGGTTGGAATAACCTGTTCATCAAAACCGAAATAACTGAATACATCTTTCGACAATTCATTCTCTGCAAAATCCCAGAAGATCCCTTCCGATAAGGCAGAGATAGTGGTCGTGGTTTCTCCACTGAATTTCATTGCAATAAAATCGCCGGGCAGCATCACTTTATCTATCTGTTCAAACAGATCCGGTTCATTGGCTTTTACCCAGGCCAGTTTGGATGCGGTAAAATTTCCCGGAGAATTCAGCAGGTGCGATAAACATCTTTCCTCTCCTATTTTTTGAAAAGCTTCGTTGCCAATATTTACGGAACGGCTGTCACACCAGATAATACTGTCACGCAACACTCTCTGTTCTTTATCTACCAACACTAAACCATGCATCTGATAAGCAATACCTATCGCACCGATATCTTTCGGATCATATTTTTTTGTGGCATTGGCTTTTAAAATCGCTTCCTGCACATGCAGCCACCACATTTCCGGCGATTGTTCTGCCCATCCGGTCTGTAAAGCGGTAATACCCGTTTCTGTTTCGGGGTATTGAGCAGAAGCCACAGCCTGTTGTGTAGCGGCATCCACTACAGAAACCTTGATCGAAGAAGTACCAACATCTATCCCTAATAATAACATGTACGCTTGTTTTGTTTGTCTGTCTGTTTGCTATAGCAGTGGTTATGGCATAACAACCCTTTGTCTACCGTTTTAGATGGTCAATATACGCATATATTGTGTACACAAAACCACCGGAAATTACTTCCCGGTGGGAAAACTGCGAACGACTGTTTGTTTTTTGCTTAAACTACCAAAACGTTATATTCCCCAATCTCTTATTTGCCC
>CBHRAM010000094.1:0-10409 GCA_966076165.1 uncultured Chitinophagaceae bacterium | reverse complement strand
ATATAGAACCCAATTACCCGGTACTGGCACAATTCGGGATCACACCCACCAACCTGCAATACCAGCTACAATCTTCTTTGGAAGGAAATGTGGCAGGAACCGTGTACGACAAAGAACAACTCACCGATCTGCGTTTGGTATACCCCGGTAACAGAACCTTAAGTATTGCAGACATAGACAAAACACCTGTTTTTCTGCCGGGTGGAAAACTCAAGCCCATCAACCAGCTGGCAGCAGTGAAGATCAATACCGGTGATGCAGAAATAGAAAGGGAAGACCTTCAATCCATGGGTGTGGTTTCTGCGAGATTGGAGAACAGGGATCTCGGCAGTGTGATCAGGGATATCCAAAAAGAAGTATCCGCCAATATCACACTCCCGCAGGGTTATGCCATTGTGTATGGCGGTGCGTATGGAGAACAGCAGAAATCTTTCAAAGAATTATTGATGATCCTGATCACTTCCAGCTTATTGGTATTTGGGGTGATCCTTTTCTTATTCAAAGATTTCAGTATCGCATTTATCATACTACTGATCGCAGTATTGGGTATCAGCGGAAGTTATATGGGCCTGTATTTTACCCATACTGCCTTAAATGTGGGAAGTTATACGGGCCTGATCATGATCGTGGGTATTATCGGAGAGAATGCCATTTTCACCTTTCTTCAGTTCAAAGAATCGGTGAAACTTTCGGGCGATGTGGACCAATCCATCATCTATTCTATCTCCACCCGTTTACGCCCCAAACTGATGACCGCACTCGGTGCCATTATTGCCCTCATGCCGATTGCATTGGGTATCGGAACCGGTGCACAGTTACACCAGCCCCTGGCCATTGCCGTGATCGGTGGTTTTATTGTGGCCATGCCTTTGTTATTGATCGTTTTACCCAGCCTGATCAGGCTTTTATACAAAAAAAGGCTTTCAAAACCCAATCCAGAATCTCTACAAAATGCTTAGATAAGTTTGGATAACTAAAAATCATTTTATGAAAAAGACATTATTGGTACTTGGATTATTTTTTACCGCAGTTACATTCGCACAGAAAAAAGAAGATGCCCCCGCTACGGCCAAAGCTGCTTTTGCCAAAGCATTCCCCGGCGTTAAAGGTGTTTGGGAAAAAGAAGATGGCAATTATGAAGTAAGTTTTGAAACCGGCGGAAAAAAGATGTCGGCTATCTATGATGCCAAAGGTGTTTTAAAAGAATCCGAAGAAGAAATGGAGCCGTCAAAATTGCCCACATCTGTAAGCACTTATATGAGCCAGCACTATAAAGGTATCACCATTAAAGGCGCTGCAAAGATCACCAAAGCAGATGGCTCCATTAATTACGAAGCCGCTATTAAAGGAAAAGACGTAATTTTTGATGCCACCGGAAAATTCATCAAAGAAGCCAAAGACTAAAAAATATTCACTCATCCACTCATTCAATCATTATACTATGAAAACATCTGCTACCGGTTTATCCTTACTTGCTGCAATCCTCATTCTGTCAACCTCAGCAAACGCTCAAACCTCCGGATACCATGTTACCAAAACCTTTCATATTGCCAGTCCGGGTGGATGGGATTATCCCTCTTCCGATCCCGGTTCCAATAAACTCTATCTCTCCCACGGCGGACAGGTAAATATTATCGACAAAACTACCGGCGATTCTGTGGGCATCATTCCTAATACAACCGGTGTGCATGGGGTGGCTTTTGTAAATGCTTTAGGCAAGGGTTATACCAGTAATGGCCGCACCAATAATGTAACGGTGTTTGACCTGAAGACCGCTAAGATACTGGGACAGGTTTCCGTTGGCAAAAATCCCGACTGGATCATGTACGATCCCTTCTCAAAAAGAGTGGTTACCAGTAATCACAGCGGTGGAGATATTTCATTGATCGACCCTGCTACAGACCAGGTAACAGCTACCATTCCGGTAATTGGCGCGAAGCTGGAAACGATCGTGAGTGATGAAGCGGGCAAACTCTACATCAATGCAGAAGATAAGAATGAGATCTCTGTGGTAGATCTTGCCAAAGGCGAAGTAGTGGCACACTGGCCACTGGATGCAGAAGGCCCAACCGGTTTGGCGATTGATGTAAAGACCAAGCGCTTATTCTCTACCTGCGATAAATTATTGGTGGTGATGGATGCAACCAATGGAAAAATAGTCGCTAAATTACCGATCGGTGATGGTTGTGATGGTGCGGCTTTTGATCCTGCTACAAAACTCATATTTACCTCAAACGGCGAAGGAACCGTAACGATCGTTAAAGAGATCTCTAAAGATGAGTTCAAAGTGATCGATAATGTAGTTACCAAAAGAGGAGCCAGAACTATTTGTATTGACGAGAAAACCCATACCCTATTCTTACCAACGGCCGATTACGAACCTTTGCCAGCCGATGCTCCTAAAAATGCAAGGCCCAAAATGGTAGTGGGGTCATTCCAGGTTTTGGTGTTGAGTAAATAAAAGATTGGTTTGCCACAATAAGAAAACGCCCCGGCTCTTTTGACCCGGGGCATTTTTTTTGTTATGATCAGTTCTTTATGTTACTGGTTTATTTCGCTAAAAGAAGAACGAAGGAAAAGAGAAAAAAGGGGTTACCGAATTTGAAAGACACTTTTTTTCTTCTGGCCCTCTTTTAGCGAAACATGCGGTAATTTGTCATTTACCAGGATTAATATATAAAAAACTGACCCGATTCAAGATATATCAAAGACGATGCAGGATTATGCTAGAAATGTACTGGTAACCTTTTATCGTTATCGCTCAAATTTTGTAGTGGTAATATAGTTTCGACGAGGTTTTATTGCAGCCCAGGCTTCTTTTTGTGGTGGTACTTTAATTCCAGATCTCATTCTTTTCAGTCAATATGATTGGCGTATTGTCTGTAACTACAATTGTATGTTCGTGTTGTGCCATATAACCACCCCTGTTCCCAACCATTGTCCACCCGTCATTCAAGGTCACTGCATAGCTTGAATGTGTAGATATAAATGTCTCAATAGCCACCACAGAATTTTTCTTGAATCGTGTGACATTAAATCGATCTTTGAAATTTGCGATTTCAGATGGTTCTTCGTGTAGACTTCTGCCGATTCCGTGTCCCG
Organism: uncultured Chitinophagaceae bacterium; assembly: GCA_966076165.1. Lineage (GTDB taxonomy): Bacteria > Bacteroidota > Bacteroidia > Chitinophagales > Chitinophagaceae > Sediminibacterium. The sequence goes on along the minus strand of CBHRAM010000094.1, from coordinate 7,307 downwards.
TAAGATTTCTAATCACCTTATACCCACGTCTTTTTGCTTCTGTTTCTATAAGGTGTCCAATGTCTGAAACTTTAACGCCACCTTTGATATTTGTTACGGCTTTTTTCAGAATTTCTTTAGAAACGTCGACAAGTTTTTGATGCCCGTATTTGTCGTTTCCAAGAACAAACGAAGCACCATTGTCCGACCAAAAACCTTCCAATTCTGCCGAAACATCAATATTTATCAGGTCACCTTCTTTTAATATTCTATGGGTTGAGGGTATTCCGTGGCAAAATTCATCGTTCACACTTATACAAGTCCAACCAGGAAATTTATAAGTTTTGTAGGGTGCTGAGTTTGCGCCAAAATCTTTCAGTATTTCTGCTCCATAATCGTCAAGTTGCTTGGTTGATATACCCGGTCGAGCATAATTTTTCATTTCTTTTAAAGTGTAAGCAACTGCTTCACTTACCTTTTTCATTCCAATTAATTCTGATTCTCGTGTTATTGACATACTGTTTTTGTTGAAGTCTTTTTTTTAGCTTAGCCGCTAACGAACAGGGCTTGGCGTTGTTGGGGGATTTGAAAATCGTCTGCCCGGAACTAAAGCCCAATTGAAAAACCAAACTTGAAGATAGCGACAAAAAGCTAAATTTAAAAACGTCCAGCCCTAACAACTGCTGCCATGTTGCTGCTGATGAAGATTACAATGTCCAGCCCCAATAACGCCAAACCCAATGTTGCCTGCTGTGCTTCTTGGGGGGAGGTCAATACTCTTTATGAAGCGATGTAAATTCCGTAAATATTTTTCCATCATAGCGATATAGTCCAAACTCTTTTGTCCCAACCCAAATGTTTCCAATATTATCTTCAATTACAGTCCAAACTTGATTGTTCCTCATTCCTGTTGAAGCAATTGGCACAAAAGTTTTTCCGTCATAGACTGTTATACCTTTTAATCCACTTCCACCAGTACCTGCCCTACCTAAACTACCAAAAAATATACTGCCGTTTTTAGCTTCGTATAAAGAACTTGCCATATTATCATAAACACCATCTTTTCCTATATAACTTACAATTGTCTTTCCATTGTAACGGCAAATGCCATCAAGTCTTGTTGCCATCCAAATATTGCCCATTTTGTCTTCTATCATTTGTAAAGTATGATGTGCTGCATGTTCCAAATTTACCCATCTAAAAGTTTTGCCATCATAATAGTTTAAACCATTAGCAGATGAACTAAACCAAATGTTGCCATTCTTGTCTTCAAGGATAGCTGAAATAAACCCTTTTTGCTTATAAATCGAAGTATTGGTTTTTGATACTTCCACCCAAATGCTGTCGGCACATTTATAATTGGTCAATTTAGTTCCATCATACTTCCACAATCCATCACTTTCTGTTCCAAACCAAACGTTTCCTTTTTTATCCCCGAGAACACAAAACACTTGCAGGTTTTTTATTGATGAATTGTTAGTGCCAATTCCCTCTTTTGGGCTTTGAAATGAGGGTATTTCTAACCGACTGAAACTATTTCCATTACTATGAAATATTCCATTGTTTGTAGCTACCCAAATATTGCCTTTTATGTCTTGGGCTATACCAACAACAAAATTGCTTGCAAGCCCTTCTTTTTCTGCAAAACGGGTAAATAGTTTTCCGTCATACTTATATATTCCAGCACCAGTTGAGCCAAACCAAAGATTGCCATCTTTGTCCTTCATAGAACAGCGAAACATTGTTTGTGGGCTAATTCCATCTGGTAAAATGATTTTCGGTTGTCCAACAATTAATGTTTCTTGATTGTTAGATATATCCGTTGAGATGGTTGTTTGAGTCTGTCCATTGCAAGAGGTCAACGATATAAACAAGCTGAAAAACAAAGCTATGTTCAATGTGAAAATTATGTTTTTCATTTGTCTGTTTGTATGATTTTTGGTTTCAATGTTAGAAGTGGGATAGCATAGCAGGCAACTCATAAATATACGAAAGTCTCACATAGCTCTCTATAGCGCATTTTTACGTCTACCTTTTGAAAATCAATTGATTAGCACATATTGTAGATTCAGAAAAAACTTTCTCAAATACACAGTCTGCAAAACCTGTTTTACTGGTTTATCAATAACATACAATAGAAACCCCTTGCAGTATGGAACATGGGAAATGCAGGTTAACCAAATGCAAACAGGAAAATTTTGAAAGGTTGGATGCTCCGCTATTATCTACGGAACCGGAATCGTCACAGAGATCGTAGTACCCTTCCCTGGCGCACTATGAATAGTGAGTTCGCCATTAAAAGAATGTGCCCTTTCACGCATGCCGATGAGACCGTATGGTTTTTCGCTCTGGTCGTTGGCAAAACCGATACCATTATCGCTGATCACTACCTTCATATTTTTTCCTATCTGTTTAGATAGAACGCTCACGGCCGTGGCATTGGCATGTTGTGCAATATTCATCAATGCTTCCTGGCAAATGCGGAACAAAGCGGTCTTGATCTCACTAGGTAATTCGGTGTCATCGCCCACCTGCTCATGCATAAACTGGCAGGATATTGAATGCAGTGAACTGAATCGTCTGCATTGCCATTCGAGTGAAGTGGGCAGGCTTAATTCATCGATCATACTGGGGCGAAGGGAAGATGCTATTCTTCTGCTGCTGTTGATGATCAGTTTGGTAATATCAGAAGCATGGGTCATGCGCTCTTTAAACTCATCCGGTATATCCGTCAGGTTCATACCCAGCCAGTCAATTTCCATTTTTAAGGCAGCCGTTAATTGCCCCAGGTCTTCCTGGATCTCATACGCTACAGATTTACGCTCTTCTTCCCGTATCCTTTGTAAATAGCTTGAGAGATTTTTTAGTTCAGCGTTCTTATCGCGCAACTCTTCTTCAATATTCTTGAGTTTCAGAACATTTCTTACCCTTGCCAGCAACTCTTTCGGATGAAATGGTTTTACCAGATAATCATCCGCCCCTAGTTCTATACCGGCGGCAATTTGCTCAGGTTTGATCTCTTCCCCGGAAATAAGTATGATCTTTGTGCTGCTGAAGTCAGGGTCAGATTTAACTCTGTTACATAGATCCAGTCCCGAATGATCCGGTAATACCACATCCAATAAAATAACATCCGGCTTCTGTTCATTGATAGCCGAAAGCATTTCATTTCCCGACACAGCGATCTGCAGCTCAAATTCATTGTGTTTAAGAATGAGCTGGTACAATTTCATGATCATCGGATCATCATCTACTAATAATATTCGGGCCATCAGAAGGTCTGTTAAAGTACACAGAGAATTTGAATAGAAATGCTGGCGACCATTTCTCGGATAGAGGAAAGTAAATTAAATATAAGATGAATATTCAACACAACAAGATTCGGGATCCTATGTATATCTTATTTAAGTAAATTTTTAATGTGTTGGGCTGTTACAATCTAACACCAGAATATGGTTTGTTGTTCCAACTTGTTAAATAATTCGATTATTCTTTACGATAAGCGCGTTTTTGAAACACATAGGGTCATAGGAAAAGCAAAGGGCATATAAGTTATACCCTAAATGCCCTGATTCCTAACCTATGACCCTATGTGTTTCATAGGAAAACACTTTTCATTTTACTAAGGCCCCAAGGCTTAGCCTATATTCTCATAGTAAGGAATTTCATCCTGTGAGATGGATTCTTCCTGCTTCCAGTATTTCAGAGAAACAATATAGCCTTCCGGGGTCTTTAATAATCTTCCGAAAATGGCATTGGTAGCATTGAACATCACATCCGTAACCCCTACCGTAAAGCTTGTTGGCGGAGGTGGGGGTGGCGGGGGAGCGAATGCTTCAGCAGTTCCTTCTGCAGCGGGTGCAGGTGCCGGGGCAGGTGCGGCTTTAGGGGGTGGACTGGCCACTACCACAACGGTATATCCATTCAGTTCGAGTAGTTTCTTTAAAAAATCAACGCGTGCCGGTGACACATTCTTTTCTACCACGGCACATTTGATGCCATCCAGGTCTTCGAACTCATGATTTTTATTGATCGCCATTGTAGGTATTCTTTACAAGCCGGAGCTGAGTGAATAAATATAATCATATACACAACTTGCCAATCCGGTAATAATCACACCGGCTACACAAATGATCAGGGCCAGTTTTGTATAATTAGGGATGCTTATTTTTTCGATCGGTTGCTCATTGCTGTCCATAAAGATCGCTTTCACCACGCGCAGGTAGTAGTAAAAGGATACCACCATATTTAAGGCAGCAATCCCTATCCACCAGTAATTTCCCTTGGCTGCACCGGCGGTCAATAAAAAGAATTTACCAAAGAAACCGGCTGTTGGTGGCACGCCGGCCAATGAGAACAGGGCAATGGTGATCACCCATGATAACAAAGGATTGGTGGTATAGAATGCTTTATAATCGCTGATATTTTCTTTGCCTTTTATGGCGCTTACCAATGAGATCACACCAAATGCGGCTAGGTTGGAGAATACATAGATCAGGATAAAATAAATAACCGAAGCTGTTCCGGTTTGTGAACTTCCTGAAATACCCAGCAGGATAAAACCTACCTGAGCACTGGAAGAAAAGGCAAGAAAACGTTTAAAATTATCCTGCCGTATCGCAAACAGGTTACCGATAATAATGGTTGCCAATGACAATATGAATAAAATATTGTACCAGACATCCGCCAATGGCTTGAATGCATTATACAGAACAGAAACAAACACAAACAGCACCGCTGCTTTAGAAACCACAGATAAATAAGCAGTAACTGCTACCGGTGCCCCTTCATACACGTCTGCTGTCCATAAATGAAAGGGAACAGCGGATATTTTGAAAGCAAAGCCTGATACCAATAATATAAAAGCAAAGATCTGTAAAGGATTAGCGGATAAATGCGCAGGTAATTCAGCCAGGACCAAAGTACCTGTAGTTCCGTATACCAGCGAGATACCAAATAATAGAAGCGATGAAGAAAATGCGGAAGAAATGATCAGCTTCATGGCGGCTTCAGATGATTTGCGTTTGGTCAGATCGAAATTAGCCGCCGCCGCTAATGGTATGGTCGACATTTCCAATCCTAAATAGAACATCAGCAGATTACCACTGGAGATCATAAAGAACATGCCCAGCAAAGTAGACAGCAGCAACAAATAGAATTCAATTACATGCTTATGTGTTTGTAACCAGGAATAAGATTGTAAGGAGATCAGCCAGATAGCCAGATTAAGGATATTCTTTTCCAGAACGATCAATGGATTGGTATGGAACATATCGTTGAACAACATACCATCCTGGTTACAACAGAAACCTGAAGCAAAATTGAGGAACAAAAGCAGGTTGATAATACCCAGCAGGGTTTCATTGCTCCTGTCCTTACCCAGTTTAATAAATAACAACAGGAAGATGATACCGGTAACCACCAGCTCCTGTTTTAATAATATAAAGAAATCGGCTAACATCATTCTCGTTATTTAAGGGTAACTACTTTTCCTACCTGTTGCATAATATTTTCTGTTCCCGGCCCGATCAGTTGATTGATCAGAAAGGGTGCTACACCTATCAATACAATACCTATGATCAGAATACCCGCTGCCAATTTTTCATTCCATGTGGCATCTGCTAAACCCAGGTACTCATTATTGGTGATGGGCCCCATCACAGTCTTACCCGCTGCACGCAAAATATAAACAGCTGTTACTACAATAGAAGCACAGGATAAGATCGTTGCCAGACGGTACAAAGTATCCGGATTTTGCCAGGACCCCATGAATACGGTCATCTCCGCCACAAATCCGCTAAAGCCCGGTAATCCCAAAGAACATAAACCGGCGATCACAAATACTGTAGAGATAAAAGGCATCACTTTCAACAACCCGCCCAATTGTGCCACCATTCTGGTATGTGTTCTGCTATAGATCATACCAATAGCGGCGAAGAAAAGGGCTGTCATTAAACCATGCGATACCATTTGCAATACCGCTCCGTTGATCGAAGTCTGTGTCATCATTCCAATACCCAGTATCACAAAACCGCAATGGCTTACAGAGGAATAGGCATTGATATATTTCAGATCAGTCTGCATCATGGTAGCGAATGCTCCGTAGATGATGGCGATCGTGGCAAGTAAAATGATGATCCAGGAATATTCATGCGCCGCATCCGGCATCAGGAATGTGGCTACCCGTAAACAGCCATAACCACCCAGTTTCATAGAGATCCCTGCCAGGAACATAGACGCAGCCGTAGGTGCTGAAGCATGGCCATCCGGTACCCATGTATGGAAAGGAAACAAAGCGGCAAATATGCCAAAGCCAATAAAAGCAAAGGGGAAGAATAATTTCTGTGTTTCTAAAGGAATATGCATCTGCGAGATCTGCATAATGTCAAACGTGTTGGTCTGGTAGTAAACACCCAGTAACCCAACAAACACCAAAGCAGAACCGGCCATCAGCATCAGCGCCAGTTTCATGGCACTGTATTCTTTTTTACCGCTGCCCCAGATCCCGATCAATAAGAACTTAGGAATAACCGCCACTTCAAGGAAGAAAAATAAGGTGAACAGGTCTAAAGAAATAAAGAATCCGTAAGCACCCATGCTCAGTAATACCAGCAGGAAGAAGAATTCCTTACTCAGTTTATCCATTGTCCAGGAAACCAGTATGCCGGCCACCACCACAGAAGCGGTTAAGAGGATCATGGCAATAGAAATTCCATCTACCCCAATATGGTAATTGATATGTAATGATTTGAACCAGGTGGTATTGTACTCAAACAGCATGGGCAGTTTATTACCTGCTGTTCTTTCCTGCCAGTAATTTGATAAAAGAAAAACAGACAGGATCAACTGAACAACAGAACCCGCCAATGCAACAGCCCGTACCTGCTTGAGTCCGTTGCAGAACAGGATCACCACCGCGGTGATCAGGGGAATAATAATGAGTAAGGACAGGTTCATATAATGATCATTTCCATAAATAAATAAAGACTACTGCCAAAGCAGCTACTCCGCCAAAGAAATACAAAGCATAATTCTGCACTTTACCGGATTGCAAGCCTTTGATGAGTGCGGATATTTTTGCTGTGGTATTGGCCAGTAAATTCATAAAGCCATCTACAATATTTCTGTCAATCCACGCGATCGGTTGCCCAACCAATGGGAAGATGATCTTCTTGGTGACAAAAATGTAAAGCTCATCCATATAAAACTTACTTTTTGCCGCACGATATAATCCACCAAAAGCAGCTGCTGCCTTCTCCGGTTTATCATTTTGCGTTTTATAGAAAGCTGTAGCGATCAATATAGCGATCACAGCCAAAGTAACCGGT
>CBHRAM010000093.1:0-10450 GCA_966076165.1 uncultured Chitinophagaceae bacterium | reverse complement strand
CTTCGAACTTTAGTGTGCCATTGTTTTAAAGACTTTTTAACTACGGTCATTCCGGAAGTCGCGACTCAGATTGCTTCGTCGTTCCTCCTCACAATGACGGGTGCTTATTTTCTGCTCATCACTTTCTCGCAAGCCGCAACAATAAACGGTGTATCCAATCCGTACTTGGTCAACAGCTCGGTTGGTTTTCCGCTTTCGCCAAAAGTATCATTGGTGCCGATGTATTCGATCGGTATAGGTAAATGTTTTGCAGCTACCTGGGCAACGGCATCACCTAATCCGCCAATTACATTGTGCTCTTCAACCGTAACGGCACATTTTGTTTTGGAGATGGATCTGATGATCGCTTCTTCATCCAGTGGTTTAATGGTGTGTATGTTGATGAGTTCTACACTGATCCCTTTTTCTTCGAGTATACGTCCGGCTTCGATGGCTTTCCATACCATGTGGCCACAGGCGAAAATAGTTACATCTGTTCCTTCGCTTAACTGTTGTGCTTTACCGATCACAAAATCAGATCCGTCTTCTTTGGTAAAGTTTGGCCATTTAGGACGGCCGAAACGTAAGTACACAGGGCCTTCATAAGAAGCAATGGCCTTGGTGGCTGCTTTGGTCTGGTTAAAATCGCAAGGCACGATCACGGTCATGCCGGGCAACATTTTCATCAACCCGATATCTTCCAGGATCTGGTGCGTGGCTCCGTCTTCGCCCAAAGTTAACCCGGCGTGGGAAGCACAGATCTTTACATTCTTGCCGCTGTAAGCCACACTCTGGCGGATCTGGTCGTACACACGTCCGGTGCTGAAGTTGGCAAAAGTGGTGGTATACGGGATCTTACCGCCGATGGTCATACCGGCTGCAATACCGATCATATTGGCTTCTGCAATACCCACCTGCACAAAGCGATCAGGGAAATCTTTGATAAAAGGCGCGATCTTCAATGAGCCGGCGAGGTCGGCAGTGAGTACCACTACGTTCTCATTTTCTTTACCAATCTCATACATGCCTTCGCCAAAACCGCCGCGGGTTTCTTTTTCATTGAGTACCTGGATGTCTTTCAGTTTCATACTATCGGTTTGTGTCTAATTAAGGCCTGCAAGGTAATGGAAATGCACTTTTCTGCGTAAGCGATTTTGGGTTTTCTTTTGCGTCTTTGCGCCTTTGTATGAAATAAATGGGCACGCAAAGGCGCAAAGGCGCGGGTTTAGGAGGCGATAGAGGCAGTTTCTCCGATATCCTTCACATTCCCGGTTCTCTTTAATACGCCCCAATGCTGTAACTCACCTTTGATGGCACGTTTATAGGAGCGGAAGAGGACGATCATCATGAGCCAGCGATAGATAAGGCGCTGTGGAATGAGCCAGATGAGTTTCCAGGGTTTTTCTCTTTCAAAGGCGAAAGCCAAGGCGGCTATCAGGGCATCTACCAGTAAGAATACAAGGTAGTAGCCAGCTATTTTACCCCGGTTTTCGGTAAACAGTCCAAAGAGCATGATCACATCGCCAATGGGACTAAAGAATGGAATGATATATTTAAATAATAAAATATCCGGCAAAGCCACAAAGCCCAGCGATTTGTACCTGCTTACAAATAATGCATCCTTGTGTTTCCAGAAGGTCTGCATTACTCCAAAGGTCCAGCGGTAGCGTTGTTTGAAGAACATACTCAGGGTTTCAGGGGCTTCGGTCCAGGCAACAGCTTTGGCTTCATTGGCCACTGTATATCCGGCGCGTAAAATGCGGATAGTAATATCGCAGTCTTCGGCAAGGGTATCGATGGTAAAGCCACCGGCTTCTTCCAATGCTTCTTTTTTAAAGGCACCGATGGCGCCGGGTACAACGGTAATGGCATTTACATAAGCAAACCCTTTTCTGTCAAAATTCTGGCTGATGGTGTATTCAATGCTTTGCCATTTGGTGAGCAGGTTTACTTCGTTGCCCACTTTTACCACACCGGCTACCGCGCCTACTTTCTCATCTGCAAAATTTTTCATCAATTGACTTACCGCATCGGGCATGAGTTTGGTATCGGCATCAATACATACTACATAGGCGGCAGTAGTGTGTTCAATACCAAAATTCAGGGCAGAAGCTTTACCGCCATTGGGCTTGGTAAGCACTTTTACTTTCGGGTGGTTACTGAAAGCATTTTTTACTTTTTCGTAGGTGTGATCAGAACTTCCGTCATCTACAAAAATGATATTGAAATGCGGGTAATCGCAGCGTAATAAATTTTCGAGTGAACTAACTGCATTCACTTCTTCGTTAAATGCGGGAACAATAATAGACACGGCCGGATAGAAACTAACCGGTGCTACTGCGGCCAGCTTTTCTTTTCTTTTCTGTTTGAAAGCAAAAAAACCAAGTACCAAGATCCGCACAGCACCCAAACCAAGAAATACGAGGAAGAGGGCATAAATAAAATGACTGAGTATATAACCTGCTTCCGCAACAATATAATTGAATTGAAGCAGCGCATAGCCCATCCCTTTTTCAACGGGGGGCATCATGTCATCCGGTTTTTTGTGCAGCAGGCTGGCTACGGTAATAAATTCATACCCCCTTGCCTGAAAATAACGGATGATCTTTCCTGTGGCTTCAACGGTGGCACTTCTGTCGCCACCGGCATCATGCAATAAAATGATATTGGCACTGTCGTTATTGCTCAAATGAAAATTATAGATCTTAACAACACGGTTCAAAATCGTATCGCCATTCATGTCCGGCTGCTCAGACTTTTGCCAGTCTTCGGGATCAATGCTCTCACCAATGGTAATATAATTACGTGTACGGCTTAATGCCACAGGTACCATCTCCTCCGATTTCTCCGGGTCACTATCCGCATTATATGGTGCGCGGAACATGATCGTGCTTCGACCTGTTAAACATTCGATCAGTAAACGGGTAGCATCAATTTCGAGTAAGGCGCGACTCTTGCTCACTTCCGCCATATTAGGGTGTGTGAAAGTGTGGTTGCCTATCTCATGCCCTTCACGCATGATGCGTTTGATGAGAGGAATATTATTCTCTGCCTCAATACCGGCTACAAAAAATGCAGCGGGCACATGGTAAGCGGCCAGGGTATCCAGGATCTGTCTTGTATATAAGGGATCAGGGCCATCATCGTAAGTGAGCACAAGTTTTTTATCGGTGCGTTTACCATATTTTCTTACCACATAAGAAGAAGGCAGCTTTTCGTAATACTGCTCACTGATCAGCATATCCACCGAATCAATTTCTGTACGGATATATCCATCCGATGGGGTGGCCATCAGGTCCAATACCTCACCCTCGCCGATAAAATCCGGGGTGCTCATACTCTTCACATCGTTGAACTCCTTGAAGTTGAAATCGCTGAGTGCGTCTTTTGACATGGACAGATGATAGAAATCCCAAAGCCTGTCATCTTCACTCCCCAAACGCCAAACAGCGGTTCCTGCCAGGCCATATTCTGTAGCAAAACGAATGGTGTTGAAGTTGGTACCTGCATCGGTAAAATATACATCGTGCAGCAGGTCTTTGCCATCATAATATTTAAAATGACAATTGTAGGTGTCATTATCAAATTTGATATGGCCATCACTTTCTCTTGCCAGGGTAAGTGCTTCCTGGTAACTCAGGCTAACAGTGGTATCTGCGCCCCAGTCGTAACCATATGCCGCAAGGTTTAAAACGATCTTGGATGGCGGAACTTTTGCTGCTAATTTATTCACCGCACTCTGTATCCATTTTTGTGCACTAACCGGGCCGGGCTTGGTGCTTTCTGAATACTGGTCGTAGGCCATCAGAAACAAATAGTCGTTGTACCTTGACAGCTCCTGGTAATTATAATCTTCATTGAATGGCGATACATTCTGTGTTACCAGGAAACCTTTGCTGTGAAGCGTGTTGTATAGTTTTCTTTCGAAGTTGGTGAGTACTTCGTTATTGTCTTCCTGCAGTTCTTCAAAATCTACATTGATACCGGCAAAATTGTATTGCGTTAACAGCTTCACCACATCATTGATAAGGCGGTCCGTTTTTTTGGGATCATTCAATATGCGGTGTAAAGAAGCGCCGTTGAACTGTGCATTGAAACTGTTGGATAACATGGGCATCACTTTCACCCCTGATGCTTTGATCAGGTCGAAAGCCCTGCGGTCTTTTTCCATGGTAGAGAACAAAGTGTCTGCTTTGGGGTCGATAAAGAACCACTCGGGCAGAACCAGGTTCATCTTGGAAATATTTTTCCTGAGCGAGAAGAACGATTGAGCATCCCATGCCACATAAAATGCGGCACGAATCCCTATTGAATCATTAAAGAGAGATGAGTTTGAAAGATCCAGTACACTGTTGTTTTGGCCGGTACCTTTTCCTTTGGCCCATTTGTCCTGTATCAGTTTACGGAAGCCCCGGTATTTTTTTCCCAGTTCACTGGCGCGATAATCGGGCTGGTCCTCGGTCAATACTTTTTTAATGGCCCGGCTTTCCAGCGGCACATCCGGGTTCTTCATGCTCGAGAGGGCAATGCCGATTACCACAACCGCCAATACCAGTACTACCAGCAATACCCTGCCCCCCCACTTTACACGTTGCCAGCGGCCCGGGTTATTTGTATGAAATACCTGATTGGTAGATTTGTTCATAATGCTCCTATAGGCAAATACCGTGCTGCAAAGGTAAAAATAAAGGCTGCTATTGTGGAGCAGCCAGGGGTGAAATTAGTCTATAGACCATGAACCATGGTCTATAGACTAATGAACGATGATCTAATTCTCAAACGTACTATAGAAATAAGGTGTCTTTGCTTCAAATTCTGCACTGCAGGTATCTACCATTTTGTAAACGCGGGTAATACCGAGTGATTTTCTCTTATCATATACCTGTTGATCTGTACAATCACCATGCATAATGCGGGCGATCTGTGCATCGCCGAAACCATTCTTCTTGGCTTCTTTAAGTAATTCGGCAGGTATGGTATCGATCGAATGTTTGGCAATTTCTTTCTCCATGATACAGATCAACTGGATCTGGTGGATAAACCAGCGGTCGATACGGGTGGCCTGCACAATGGATTTTACGGTAGAACCCTGCATCAGCGCATCTTTGATACGGAAGATGCGGTCCCATTTCGGGGTCTTGATATATTCCACCAGTTCCTCGCTCTTCATCAGGCTCTTGCCATAATAACCTAAGCCGATCGCTTCATTCTCCAGGCTCTGACAGGCTTTTTGCAGTGCTTCGGTAAAGCTTCTGCCGATGGCCATTACCTCGCCTACACTTTTCATTTGCAGTCCGAGTGTATCATTGGCTCCTTTGAATTTATCGAAGTTCCAGCGGGGCATTTTAACAATTACATAATCGAGAGCCGGTTCAAAATAGGCAGAAGTAGTGCCGGTGATCTGGTTTTTCAGCTCATCCAGTGAATAACCAATGGCCAATTTGGCAGCTATTTTGGCAATCGGGTAACCGGTTGCTTTGGAAGCGAGGGCCGAAGAACGGCTTACACGCGGATTGATCTCAACTGCGATCAGTTCTTCTGTTTCCGGATTTTGGGCGAACTGGACGTTACAGCCACCGGAAAAATTGCCGAGTGAGCGCATCATCAGGATGGCTTTGTTACGCATATCCTGGAAAGAGGTATCGCTCAGGGTCATGGCCGGGGCCACCGTAATGGAATCACCGGTATGAACACCCATCGGATCGAGGTTCTCAACGGTACAGATGATCACCACATTATCGTTCTGGTCTCTTAAAAGTTCTAATTCATATTCTTTCCATCCTAAAACAGCTTTCTCTACCAATACTTCATGTATGGGAGAGGCTTTCAGACCTCTTTCGAGTGCAGCATCCAGGTCTTCCTTACTGTGTACAAAACCGCCACCTGTTCCACCCAGTGTAAAGGAAGGGCGGATAACCAACGGGAAGCCGATCTCCTGGGCAAATTCTTTTCCTTCCAGAAAACTATTGGCTACGCGGCTTGGGGCCACGGCGATCCCGATCTTAACCATTAACTGGCGGAATTTTTCCCTGTCCTCTGCTGTATCGATCGCTGCCACATCCACACCGATCATCCGGGTATTATATTTCTCCCAGATACCCAGTTCCTCAGCTTCTTTACAAAGGTTGAGGGCGGTTTGTCCGCCCATAGTAGGCAGTACAGCATCTATCTGGTTTTCCTGGAGGATCTGTTCAATACTTTCTACCGTAAGGGGCAGGAGGTAAACCTTATCGGCCATCATCGGGTCGGTCATGATGGTGGCCGGGTTACTGTTGATCAGGATCACTTTGATCCCTTCTTCCCTGAGGCTTCGGGCTGCCTGGGAGCCTGAATAGTCAAATTCGCAGGCCTGGCCAATAATAATGGGGCCTGAACCAACGATCAATACGGATTTAATGGAAGTGTCTCTTGGCATAGTTGCAAAAAAATAAATTGTGCAAATGTAAGGCTGAGAGGGCAAAGCAGACGTTATTTTTTGCCCCGAAAACGCCAAAATCGGGCAAAAGAGGCCAAATAGCGTTATCATTACATATTGAACACGTAAATAAAACACATGGCAGTATTAAAAGAAGGCAGTAAAGCACCCCAGTTTAAAGCACTGGACCAGAACGGAAACCCTATTTCCCTGGCGGATTTCAAAGGCAAGAAAGTGATCTTATATTTTTACCCGAAAGACGATACACCCACCTGTACCATACAAGCCTGTAACCTGAGGGACAATTATGCACTATTACAGAAAAAAGGATACCAGGTAGTAGGTGTGAGCACCGATGATGTAAAAAGTCACAAAAAATTCGAAAAGAAGAACGACCTGCCTTTTCCGCTGGTAGCAGATGAGGACAAGAAAATTGTTGACAAATACAATTTATGGGGCGAGAAAAAATTAATGGGACATACTTATATGGGTACCACCCGCACTACTTTTCTAATTGACGAAACCGGTAAGATCGTAAAGATCATTGATAAGCCGGTGAGCAAGAACCATACAGAAGAGATTCTGGAAGCGTGGAAGAGTGTGAAGTAATCTTATAGAAGATGATTTGTTGTGGGTGATAACACCAACAACGGCGGAATGCAGAAAACAAAAAGGGTAAATCGTTTTTAGCGATTTACCCTTTTTTATGGTAAGAGAAGAAGAATTATTTCTTAGTCTCCAATAATTTAAAGAACTGGTCTAACTGCGGCAGTATCACGATACGTGTTCTGCGGTTAGCGGCACGGCCTTCGGCTGTTCCGTTATCTGCGAGTGGCAGGTATTGGCTGCGGCCGGCAGCGGTCATGCGTTTAGGATCCAGACCATACGTGTCTTGTAAGATACGAACCACGGTAGTGGCGCGTTTCACACTCAGGTCCCAGTTGTCTTTGATACCCGGGCTCTGGATAGGCATTGAATCGGTATGGCCTTCTACCAGGAATTCGATATCAGGTTGAGCGTTCAGCACTTTGGCTACTTTACCTAACACTTCTTTAGCGCGGTCAGTTACATCGTAGCTGGCACTTTTGAAGAGCAGTTTATCAGAAATGTCTACATAAACAACACCTTTATCTACTTTGATATTGATGTCTTTATCATCCAGGTTGCCGATCGCACCTTTCAGGTTCATCACCAATGCCATGTTCAGAGAATCTTTACGTGCAATAGAACCCTGCAGGTCTTTGATATAAATATCTTTTGCACCGATATTGTCGAGAGATTTTTTGATGCTTTCTGCCTGTGCACCGGTCACAACAGAAAGATCTTTCAATTGGTTCAGTACGGTATTGTTATTCGCTCTCAGGAAGTCGATCTGTTTGTTCAGATCGCTGATCTGTCCTTCCAGCGCTGATTTCTGGCTGTTAAGGCCTGCGATGGTGGTGTTATCTTTGTCAACCTGGTTGTTACATTTTTTCAGCTCATCCTGCAGATCGCGGTATTTGCCCTGCAAAGCGAGATAGTTACCACTCAGTTCTGTGTATTTGGCTTTTTCTTCTTCCAGTTTTTTAGGGCTTACACAAGAGAACATTGCCGCGGAAGTAATGGCAATCAGTAAGTAAACTTTTGCTTTCATAATAGATTCAATTAGATGATAAAATTAGCCCCTTCAGAACGAATGCTGAGGTGATAAAATTGTGCTCAACGGGGTTGAGGGCAAAATAAATGCATTATTTGTTTGATTGGGGTTGAAGTTTTCAACAAGGGAAAAAAGATTTTGAAATTTGATATAGATAAAAATATTATACAAACACTACCGGCTCGTTTGTTTTGATCCATTTTTCGTAGTTGTCTCCAAAACCGGCGTCGATCATTTTACGTTTGATCTTAAGGGTTGGGGTGAGGAGGCCGTTGGCAACCGTCCATTCATCAGGAAGCACGATGAGTTTGGCCAATTGTTCGTGATGCTCCAGTCCTTTGTTTACGGTAGTGATGATCTCTTTTAACACAGCGGCCAGTGTTTCTTTTGCATAGCTTTTTGCTGTTTCGGATAAAGTGCATAGTGCCATTGCATTCGGCAAGCCGGATCCTACCACGCAAACCTGTGCCAGTTGCGGGTTCTGTAAGAATTTACTTTCTATCGGCGCAGGCATAATGTATTTGCCCTTACTGGTCTTGAACTGGTCTTTGATACGGCCCGTAATGGTGAGAAACCCATCTGCATCAATTGATCCTTCATCACCGGTGCGTAAAAAACCATCTTCAAAACATTCGGCAGTTAATGCAGGTTCTTTATAATAGCCCAGCATACTGGCTTCACTTTTCACCTGTACCTCATTGTCTTTTCCAAGCCTTACTTCCACACCTTCATAGGATTGTCCAACGGTTCCAAAACGTACCGCTCCTTTTCTGTTAGAATGTGAGAGGGCCACATTTTCCGTCATGCCATAGGCTTCCTGTATGATGATACCCAGTCTGGCAAACCAGCGTAACACCGCAGGATTGATTGGCGATGCCCCCGTGAAAATAAATTCAGCCCTGCTCAATCCCAGTTTTTTCCGGATCCCTTTTTTGATGAGGGATGAAATAATAGGAATGGATAATAAACGGTCCAGTTTTTTCTGCGGCATTTTTTTCAGCACGCCTTCCTGCAGTTTTTCCCAGATCCTGGGCACGGCAAGAAATACGGTGGGCCGGGTATCCGCCAGGTTTTTAGCGAATGTGTCCATCGATTCTACAAAATACACGGAGCTTCCGGTAAATACGGCACCACATTCTACCAGCATTCTTTCTGCTACATGGCAAAGCGGTAGATAAGAGAAGAAAACTTCTTCCCTGATCTCCGGGTAACTGATCAGAAATGAATTCACCGCAAAACCTACTGCATGAAAAGTATGCATCACGCCCTTCGGCTGGCCCGTAGTGCCCGAAGTATATACAATACAGGCAAGTGAATGCGGGTCAATATCGGGTTTGCCCTGTACAGGTTCAATATCTTTTACCAACTCATTCCAGTTCAGACAATCTGTATTGGGGTAAAAGGGAAAGGTGATCCGGATCAGATCATCCGGTACGCCTTTTCTTAATTCATCGGAGTTGTCCAGTTTACCGATAAAAATGGCTTTGCTTTCGCTATGGATAATGATCTCGTTCAGGGCTTCGGGTGTGATATTCGGATAGAGCGGAACAGAAATGCAACCCGCCATTGAAATAGCCAGGTCGGTCATGATCCAGTGCGCACAGTTCTTACTCAGGATCGCAACTTTATCATTTTTGCCAAGCCCCATCTGCTTGAGTGCGGCGGCCATCCGCCTCACCTGTTCACCGGCCTGCTGCCAGGTAAAATTCTGGTAAACACCTTTTACGGGCTCGGCCAGAAAAAGCTTATCGGCACGCGAAGATTCAAACTCACAGAACTTATCCAGGATAGTAGGGTATTGTCCTCTCATATGAAAGCAGTTTATACAGTGGGGGTTGGGTGTAATAAGTGGGCCATACCCAATTCAGGGATCTTTCCGCTGATGGGGGCATAGAATTCATAAATATGCTGAAAGTCGGCCGCCTCGTTATCGGTAGGATAAAAAGGTTCCGAAAAAGAGACCTGTTTTTTGGCAAAGTCCATCCCGGCCATAATAATGGGCACACCGGCTTTTTTGGCAATATGGTAAAAACCCGTGCGTAAACGGTCCACTTTTTTACGGGTACCTTCCGGCGAAAGCACCAAACGGAAAACATCTTTGCCTTCGAAAAGTGCCGCTGCCTGGTCAACCATATTGTGGTTTTCTGCCCGTTCCACAGGGTGCCCGCCCAAACTGCGGAAAAAAAAGCCAAAAGGCCCTTTAAACAGTTCGGCTTTTCCCAGAAAATTGGCATGCGTCATTTTGAGTTTGCTGCGGAAGGCAATGCCGATCACAAAATCCCAGGCACTGGTATGCGGGCCTACTATGACCACACATTTTTTGATATGATAGGGGAAAGTACCGGTTACGGTCCACCCCAATAAACGGAGATAGAGGCTCCAAAGCAGTCTCATGTGGCAGCAATTGTTCTGATATACAA
>CBHRAM010000092.1:0-10493 GCA_966076165.1 uncultured Chitinophagaceae bacterium | reverse complement strand
TGCTACAGCCGGCGGTCAAACAACCTTCAACTCTGGAACTTATACTGCAGCGGGGGGGGGGCTTGGCGCTAGTATGGCATCAGGTACTTCTATATTAACAGCCACTGGAGGAACCGGCGGTACGGCAGGTACTAGCGGTGATATTAATATAGATGGGGGAGATGGCGGTATGGGCTATCGCATGAGTGGTACTTTAGGGTTTTCGGGTATTGGTGGCAGAAGTTTTTATGGGTCTGTTAGCAATGGTTGGCCTGTAGCTACCCAGAATGCCGCTACAACCGGAGTTGCGGGTGCAAAATATGGAAGTGGCGGTAGCGGGGGTATGGCATACAGATTGGCGACAACTAGCCAAACCGCAACGGGAGGTGCTGGCGCAGCTGGCGCAATCATTATTCACATGTATAAGTAAGCATATCGTAAATATCATATTAATAATTTATCTAATATGATTAGATAAACCCTTACAACACCTTTTAGAATTTCGTTCAGAAAATATTCGATAAACATTGATTCGCTGATGATTCTCTTTCCCAAAGAGGATCATTGGATATATTTATACATATTTATCCGATATGCATTTACTTTTTAAGATCCTGTTTATTCCAACCGTATTATTCTCAGGTAAATTATACGCCCAGAAATCTCAAATAAAAACTCCTCCCACAGCTGGAAATACGCAGCAGGTTTTTCGTTTGCGTAATGTCCAGGACTCTGTACAATATTCCCTCGGTGCCTATCTTGGCCGCTTCATGATCGAAAACGGTTTTCTCGCCATTGATCCCAACTACCTGTTTGCGGGTATGCAGGATGTGTTTCAAAAACGCCCAAGGCTGATCAGCGATTCTATACAGTTGCCTATTTTGAATGCCTACCAAAGGGCAGTTGTAAAAGAAAGAGGCAAAGCCCTCGAAACCCAGTTATTCAGTGCGTTAAAGGATAAGGAAGGGGTTGGTAAATTACCCAGTGGTGTTCAATACACGATTCTGAAACCGGGTAAAGGCCCACGCCCTTCAGAAACAGATACCGTACTTATTCATTTCAAAGGTGTTTTGGCAGATGGTACTGTTTTTGAAGACAGCTATGCAAAAAAGATCCCGCAGATCACCACTCCCGGTAACCTTGTTTCCGGTGTAAATGAAAGCCTGCAGCTTATGCAACCCGGCTCAATCTGGCAATTATTTATACCATCCAACCAGGCATGGGGAGAAAAAGGAAATGGTACCACAATCCCCCCTAACAGCGCTATTTCTATTTTGATTGAATTATTAGAAGTCAGGAGAAAATAAGGAGCAAGATTCAAGACACTGGAAATAGAAACAAGGATAAGATTTCGGATCGGATGATCTATCCTTTGATTTTTGAACTGGTTATCCAGCATCCAGTATCCATTATCCTGAACCCTGATTCTTTTCTTCCACCTCATTCCAACCTTTTTCTATTTTCAGTATCTTTATAGTTGACTCAATAAAACAAGTAAAATGAGAAAAACAATACTTCTGGCAACCTGCCTTTCTTTATTCGTTTGCAGTTTTGCACAGAAACCGGCTGCACCCGCCCCAAAATCCAAATTAGCGGCTACTGAGGATACGATCTCATACAGTCTGGGTGTGTATATGATGCAGCAGTTATTAGCCAAATCGGGCTTATACCCGAGCAACCAGGCCCTGTTTAAGAAGGCGATCGATGATGTGATGCAGAATAAGACCCTGATGGTGAATCCGGCTACCACGCAGGACAGGCTATTGGCCTACCAAAGGACCTTCCAGCTGGCAAAAGGAAAGAAACTCGAAGAGCTCCTGTTCGCTAAAATAAAAGCAACCCCTGAATTTGCCACTTTACCGAATGGGGTAGCCTATTCCGTAACCAAAGTAGGGGATGGCCGTCAGCCTCAATTGAAAGACACCGTGATCCTTAATGTGATCACTACGCTTCCTGACGGAACGGAGATAGATAATACCAATAAAACCAAGCAGTCTTATATGTCCATTACCGGAGAAATGATTCCTGGTTTAAGGGAAATTCTGGTCAGAATGAAAGAAGGCACTATCTGCCGCGCCATTGTTCCCGCATCCCAGGCTTATGGTGAAGCCGGTACAACCCAGATCCCACCCAATTCTGCAGTTATCTATGATATTGCTTTGGTGAGCGTACGGGCAGTGAAGTAGTATCTTATTGATATTCAATTAATTATATTTTACCGGTGCGTATTTTATGCACCGGTTTTTTTATGAAAAGTTTGGAGTTTGGAGTTTTGGGTTTAGCGTTGTTGAGTTTTTGAAACCCCAAACCCCAAACTCCGAACCTCAAACCCGCCATAGTTTTCCACACGATAATTTAATCGCCGGCAATCTTCCAAACAATCGCCATAATCCCTACCTTTGCGGCTCGAAAAATTTTGGAGCCGAACTTCAAAAATCAAACTAAAAACAAGAACACATTATGGCTGACTTGAAATTTCAACGGAACTTTGGTATTGCTGCGCACATTGATGCCGGTAAGACCACTACCACTGAGCGTATCCTGCGCTATACGGGTATGATTCATAAGATCGGTGAGGTGCACGATGGTGCTGCCACTACCGACTGGATGGAGCAGGAAAAAGAAAGGGGTATTACGATCACTTCAGCAGCCGTTAGCTGTCAGTGGAAATTCCCTACCATTAAGGGTGTTGCTAATGCAGATACCAAAAGCTATTATTTTAATATCATTGATACTCCGGGCCACGTGGATTTTACCGTAGAGGTAGAACGTTCTATGCGTGTACTGGATGGTCTGATCGCTTTGTTCTCAGCTGTTGATGGTGTTGAACCTCAATCTGAAACAGTTTGGCGCCAGGCTAACCGTTACAAAGTTCCCCGTATCGGTTTCGTAAACAAAATGGACCGTTCAGGTGCTGACTTCCTCATGGTGGTTCAGCAGGTGAAAGACATGCTGGGTGCCAAAGCGGTGCCTTTGCAATTGCCTATTGGTGCGGAAGATAATTTTACCGGTGTGGTGGATCTGATCAAAATGAAAGGGATCATCTGGCATATGGAAACAGAAGGAATGACTTTCGATGAGATCGATGTTCCTGCTGATATGGTGGAAGAAGCACATCTGTGGAGACAGAACCTGGTGGAAGCCGTTGCTGAATATGATGACAAACTGATGGAAAAATTCTTTGACGATCCGGCAAGTATCTCAGAAGATGAGATGCATGAAGCGATCCGTAAAGCTACCATCGATCTGAGCATTGTACCGATGATGTGTGGATCCTCTTTCAAAAATAAAGGTGTACAAACTGCACTGGATGCGGTTTGCCGTTACCTGCCTTCTCCGGTTGATATCGAAGATACCGTAGGTACCGATCCTGATACAGGAGCTACCATTACCCGTAAAGCAGATGCTAAAGAACCCTTTGCAGCATTGGCTTTCAAGATCATGACCGATCCTTTCGTGGGTCGTCTGGCCTTCTTCCGTTGCTATTCAGGTCACCTGGATGCAGGTTCTTATGTATTGAACGTAAGAAGCGGAAAGAAAGAGCGTATCAGCCGTATCATGAAAATGTTTGCCAATAAGCAGAACCCGGTTGATTTCATCGAAGCCGGTGATATCGCTGCTGCGGTAGGATTTAAAGAGATCAAAACAGGGGATACCCTTTGTGATGAGAACCATCCGATCACACTCGAGAACATGTTCATTCCTGAACCGGTTATCGCTATTGCCGTTGAGCCTAAAACACAGGCCGACGTTGATAAGATGGGTATGGCTATTGCCAAACTGGTGGAAGAAGATCCAACCCTGCGTGTAAATACTGATGAAGATACCGGCCAGACCATCCTTCGCGGAATGGGTGAATTACACCTGGAGATCATCATCGACCGTATGCGTCGTGAATTTAAAGTAGAAGTAAACCAGGGTGCTCCTCAGGTTGCTTATAAAGAATCCTTTGGTACTACTATCGAACACCGTGAAGTGTTGAAGAAACAGTCGGGTGGTCGTGGTAAGTTCGCAGATATCCAATTCTCAATCGGCCCTGCAGATGCTGAGTGGCTGAAAGAGAATGAAGGCAAACATTTCCAGTTTGTGAACGACCTGTTTGGTGGTTCTATCCCTAAGGAATTTGTTCCGGCTATCAACAAAGGTTTCGAAACCTCAATGACCACCGGTGTATTGGCAGGTTACCCTGTAAACAATATGAAAGTGCGTGTATTTGACGGTAGCTACCACGATGTGGATTCTGATGCCATGAGCTTTGAATTGTGTGCAAAAGCCGGTTTCCGTGAAGCGGGACGTAAAGCAAAACCAACCTTGCTCGAGCCGATCATGCGTGTGGAAGTATTAACACCAGATCAGTACATGGGTGATGTTACCGGTGACCTTAACCGTCGTCGTGGTATGCTGGAAGGTATGGATAGCCGTGCCAACCTGCAGGTGATCAAAGCGAAAGTGCCTTTGAGTGAGATGTTTGGTTATGTAACCCAGCTCCGTTCATTGTCATCAGGCCGTGCCACTTCAACCATGGAATTCAGCCATTACTCACCTGCACCAAACAATATCGCTGAAGAAGTGATCGCGAAAGGTAAAGGCAAAGTGAAAATTGAAGACTAGTAGTCTGTAAGTAATAAACTAAAAGCCCCGTTCTGTTAAGAGCGGGGCTTTTTTAATTTTGAACAAGGAATAATGAATATTGAATGATGAAGTAGCCGGTTACTGTTTACTATTCGAAAATCTTTTTGATAGCCTATTGATCATTATTGAACGCCGCAATGACTTTTCAAAATCGCTTTCAGATCTGCTTCTTTTTCCTTGTAATTCTTTTTCTGCGCCATTAATAAATAAGTGCAGCCTTCTTTTCTGCCCAGGCTTAATAATGCCACGCCTTTAAAGAATTCGCTTTTGCCGTTACCGGCACTTGTCATAGCCAGTACCTTATCAAAATAAATCAGTGATTTGGCGAAATCCTTTTTATTGAAATAGCACATGGCAGCATTCTCATAGATAACATAGTTGTTGGGACTCAGTTTAGCCGCTTTCAGAAAAAGGCCTGCAGCTTTTTCCAGATCATCTTTATCAGGGTTCCCTGAACCAAAGGCAGCAATACCTTCCTGGTAATATTTATTCGCCAATGTGATGTCTTCAATAGCTTTTGCATTGTTGACAGTGGTAACAACGGTTTGCTGCGACATGGTGCCCATTATCTCGGCCCGTCTTACCAGCAAAGTGCTGTCTTTCGGAAAATGAGCAAGGCTGCTGTCTGCAATAGCCAGCAGGGCAGGCGTGCCATGTCCGTTTGAATTCAACATGCCGCGTAAGTACAGATCCCAACCAAATTGCTCAGGGCGGTAACGGATATATTCATTGAAAGCCTTTGTGATATTGGTTGTGTCTTTTAATCTGGCCAGAACAGCTATTAATGTCTGGTAATAGGTTTTTGCTTTTGGGCGCATATAAAAAGCGGTCGTGGCATTTCTTTTGGCACTATCATATTTGCCCTGTTTAAAGTAAACGCTTGCCTTGAGGAACTCACTATAGCCGATAGCAGGGTTGGCTTTTCTTCCTTTATCAATATAGACAAGAGATTCCTCAAACCGGCCTGCTTCAGAGAGGTATCTGCCTTTGATCGCATCGATCGGTTGTGCGGTAGCAGAAAGATTAGGTATATCAGGAAGCGAAGAAAGGATGGTTTTCCAATCCAGTTTTAAAGGCTCGTTATCAAGATCGGCCAGTAAAAATTTCTGCACTTTCAAAGACTGATAAGTAAGATAGGTTACATAAAATGCCGGCATTAAAAAGAGAAGGGCAAGCAGGCAGAATATGGTTTTAACAGAACCGGTATTGCTAATAGGCTCGACCCCTTCCTCTGCAATCTCATCTCTTCCCTTCAGGTAAGCCACAAGGTTAACTGCAGAAATAAAAGCAAAGAACATCTGACAAACAGGCCTCTCAACAGGGAAGTTGAAAAAGGCATCAATGGAATACCCAAGGAAGGCCAAAAATGAGATCACCGCAATCAATTTGGTTTCATCGCCGGCTTTGGAGAAATAGGTTTTATAGGTAAATACTGTCAGGCATATAAAAAGGCTGAGATATAATAAACCACCCGGAACACCCAGTTCGGCAAAGGTTTCCACAAAATCATTGTGGGCATGGATAGGTACATACAGGTCTTTGGTAATGATCCTTTGATAAGGGATAGAAGCGATCTTCCAGTTACCATATCCGCATCCAATAAAGGGGTGGTGTTTTGTATAGTCTATAGCATGGGCCCATAACCTGAGTCGAACCTGGTTACTTTCTTCTGAAATGGAACTCAGGCTTCCCAACCTTTCTGTTACCGAACCAAACAGCTGGTTGCTATTGTCGTTCTGGATACTTTTAATGGTATTCAGTTCGATCTGGGAAATAAAGAAGGCGGCAAGCAGGGGAATGACTACATAACCGATACGGAAAAGCGCCTGTTCGGCTTTCCTGTCTTTTCTGTATTCAAGGATACAATAAACTACATACAGAATCAGTATTAATAAAAAACTCAGATAGGCAGCTCTGGCATTGGCAATAAAAATGGTGAAGGCAGCTAATAACAGGATCAGAATATTGAACAGCTTGCCCATAAGGCGAAACCGATGGATACAATAGATCACAAAGGGAACCTTCATCACCAGCCCCGCAGAAAAAATATTCTTATTGCCGGCCGTGCCTTTTAATTGCTTGATCAGTTCATTAAGTTCCAGTGTTTCGAAGCCATTCAGAAATACGGCTATGGCCTGGATACACTCTATTAACAGCACCACACCAAGTACCTGTGCTATTATCCGGAACAGGTCTGTGCGGTTATATAACAGTATGCTGATATTAAAAAAGGCAACAATGGTGGCAATAAAACGTACATAACAAACCCATCCCTCGGTAGGGTTGACGGCTGTAATGAGCGATAAACCTGCCAAAGCAAATAAAGCAAGATACAGCCTCGGGAAAAGGTTGGTAAAAATCTGGTTTGCCGCAATCTGGTAGTCGTTTTTGCGGGAAAGGATAAAAAGGGTTACGGCAAAGTCCACAGCAACCATATAGATCCATTGCGACCCCATATTATCATACGCATCCAGCTCAGGAACAAAATGGACGGCAAAATAAAGGATACAGACAAGCACTGGAACCAGGTTCCGGCTGCTGAACAGGCTTTGTTTCTCTGAAGGTTGGGGTTCTTTGCTTTTTTTTGCCATTTGCTATTGATACTTAGGGTAAAAATATTAAATAGACGCTATTCTTAATCCAAACAGGAATAAATTAATGGTTTTCATTATTTACAACCTGCTTATAGATAAAGAGTAGGGATTTTCCCAAAAGTTGGAAACAGCTTATCATACTGTATTTTCTGTTTCGGGTGAACTTTACAAAAGCCGGAAATTTGCCTAAACAGGGATTTTGTGGATAATTTCAGCCTTTTATTGGGAAAATCCCCAAAAAATCTTTTAAAATACTTGTCTGTTCAGTTACAGCCACTTACCTTTGCAACCCCAATCAGAAAATTGGGTTTCGACTATGTCTCAACGAATCAGGATCAAATTACAATCATACGATCACAATCTGGTAGATAAATCTGCCGAAAAGATCGTAAAAACTGTACGCAGTACAGGTGCTGTAGTAACCGGGCCAATTCCTTTGCCTACTCACAAAAGGATCTTCACAGTTCTGCGTTCACCACACGTGAACAAAAAGAGCCGTGAGCAGTTCCAGTTGTGTACGCACAAGCGTTTGCTCGATATCTATACTTCTTCTTCAAGAACGGTAGATGCGCTGAGTAAATTAGACCTGCCATCAGGTGTTGAAGTTGAGATCAAAGCCTGATAAAACAAGGCCAAGCTTTTAGCCCAGGCGAAAGCAATAGCTCTTAAAATATTACCATCTGCCAATCTTACACGAAAAAGCAGCTCTGGTTTGAAAACGATCCGGATCTAAGATCCGTGATCATAACATATAAACAGGCCCTTCGAGGTTTGTTTACTTCCGGTACTTCCTCTTCACACTTAACGGTGTGAAAACAACGGAAAAGGTCGGCAGCAAACAGGGATTGAATTCCGATTTCATCATCGGAATGTCCTCATAACCAACGCGGGGCTATAAACCGCAAACGATGAAAGGTATTATTGGTAAAAAGATCGGGATGACCAGCATCTTCGCAGCAGATGGCAAGCAAACAGCTTGTACCATCATCGAAGCCGGCCCCAACACCGTTACCCAGGTGAAAACACTGGAGTCTGACGGTTACACTGCATTACAATTGGCATTCGGCGACAAGAAAGAGAAGCACTCTACCAAATCTGAGCTGAACCACTACGCAAAGGCGCAAACTTCCGCCAAGAAATTCGTAAAAGAATTCCGCAATTATTCCATAGAAAAAGCATTAGGTGAAACCATCACCGTAGACATTTTTGCTGAAGGCGAAAACGTTGAAGTGGTAGGTACTACCAAGGGTAAGGGTTTCCAGGGTGTTGTAAAGCGCCACGGATTCTCCGGTGTGGGTGAAGCTACGCACGGTCAGCATGACCGTTCAAGAGCGCCCGGTTCTATCGGTGGATCTTCTTATCCTTCACGTGTATTCAAAGGAATGAGAATGGCCGGCCGTATGGGTGGCGACAGGGTGAAAATGAAAGGTCTGAAAGTGATCAAAATATTCCCTGAAAAGAATTATATCCTGATCAGCGGTTCAGTACCTGGTAACAACGGATCTATCGTTTTAATCCAGAAGTAATCACCAATTTAATTGAATGACCATGCAAGTAGATGTATTAAATATAAAAGGACAGAAGACCGGCAGATCGGTTGAATTACCTGCTGATATTTTCGGTATCGAGCCGAATGATCACGTGATTTACCTCGCCGTTAAACAATATTTGGCCCAGGGCCGCCAGGGAACGCATAAGGTGAAAACCCGTGCTGAAGTTCAGGGTGCGAGCCGTAAGCTGCATAAACAAAAAGGAACCGGTGGTGCCCGTAAAGGTAATATCCGTAACCCTTTGTATAAAGGTGGTGGTACCATCTTCGGACCAAAACCACACGCTTACGATTTCAAACTGAACCGTAAAGTGAAGGACCTGGCTAAGATCTCTGCTCTGTCTTACAAAGCAAAAGACAACGCTATCCTGGTTATCGAAGATGTGAATCTTGCTGCGCCAAAGACCAAAGAAGTTGCTGCGATCATGAACAGCCTGAACATTTCTGACAAGAAAACGCTCATGTTGCTCCCTGATTACAACGACAACCTGTACCTGAGCACAAGAAATATTCCAAATATTACCAGCTCACTGGTGAATGATATCAACACGTATGAGATCATGAACGCCGATGTATTGGTAATTACAGAAAACACCGCTAAGGTTTTCGCTGATAACGAAACAGCTGAAGCTTAATTTAAGTAACGTTTCAAACACATAACAATGAAACTGTCTGAAGTATTGATAAAGCCCATTTTAACTGAGAAAGCAAACGCTCAACAGGAAAAATTAAGAAGGTATGCTTTTAAAGTAGACCGCAGGGCCAACAAACTGGAAATCAAAAAAGCAGTAGAAGATTTCTACGGCGTGAGTGTGGTAGATGTTAACACCTCAGTGGTTCCCGGAAAGAACAAAGCCCGTTACACCAAAGCCGGTTTCATACAGGGTATGAAGAGTGCTTACAAGAAAGCAATGGTAACCGTTGCTGATGGTGAAACGATCGACCTGTATTCAAATATTTAATTATAGCACACGGAGCTGAAAAATCCGAAAAAACGAATCAACAATGGCACTTAAAAAGTACAAACCAATTACCGCAGGAACACGCTGGAGAATTGGTAATGCTTATGCTGAGATCACTACCAACGAACCTGAAAAGAGTTTGCTGGAGCCTCAAAAGAACACCGCCGGAAGAAACTTCCAGGGTCGTCGTGTTTCCCGCTACATGGGTGGTGGAAACAAGCATCATTACCGTATCATCGATTTCAAAAGAAATAAAAGAGATTCAGCAGGTACTGTGTTATCTATTGAATACGATCCAAACCGTACCTCTTTCATCGCTTTGCTGCAATATGCTGATGGCGAAAAAAGATACATCATCGCTCCACAGGGTTTACAGGTGGGTACCAGCGTTATTGCCGGTGACGATGTAGCTCCTGAGATCGGAAATGCTTTGTTGATGAAGAATATGCCTTTGGGTACTATGATCCACAACATTGAATTACAGCCGGGCCAGGGTGGTAAAATGGTAAGAAGTGCCGGTACCTCTGCACAGTTAGCCAACAAAGAAGAGAAATACGCAGTATTGAAAATGCCTTCAGGCGAATTAAGAAAAGTATTGATCAACTGTTATGCTACGGTAGGTGTGGTTTCTAACAGCGACCATAACCTGGAAACAGCAGGTAAAGCAGGTAAGAACCGTTGGAAAGGTATCCGCCCACGTGTACGTGGTGTTGCGATGAACCCGGTAGATCACCCGATGGGTGGTGGTGAAGGTAAAGCTTCAGGTGGTCACCCACG
>CBHRAM010000091.1:0-10532 GCA_966076165.1 uncultured Chitinophagaceae bacterium | reverse complement strand
GATACGATCAGGGGTGTTCGGGATTATTGTATCCAACATCAAAAACCGTATCTGATCGAATGCATGACCTTCCGTATGCGCGGCCATGAAGAAGCCAGCGGCACCAAGTATGTTCCCAAAGAATTATTTGAAGAATGGGGCAGAAGGGACCCGATCAAAAATTTTGAACAGTTCCTTGTTTCAGAAAATATTATTTCTGAAATGGCCATTGCTGATATAAGGAATGAATTCAAAGAATATATTGAATCAGAATTGAAGCAGGCACCCGAGGAAGAAACGTTTGTGGTAGATGAGAAAGAAGAGCTGTCGGATGTTTATGCGGTGATTTCATCAGTCGTGAGTCGTCAGTCGCCGGTGCAGGTAATTGATTCTCACGATTCACGATTCACGTCTCACGAAAAAAGATTGCTCGATGGCATTAAAGACGCCCTGCAGCAAAGCATGCAAAAGCATTCCAACCTCATTCTCATGGGACAGGATATAGCTGAATATGGCGGTGCTTTTAAAATAACAGAAGGATTTGTGGAGGAGTTTGGCAAAGAACGTGTGCGGAATACCCCTTTATGTGAGAGTGCTATTGTAGGTAGCGCTTTAGGATTAAGCCTGGAAGGTTTTAAATCTGTGATGGAAATGCAGTTTGCAGATTTTGTTACGGTTGGGTTTAATCAAATCGTGAATAACCTGGCAAAAATAAATTATCGCTGGGGACAAAACGCAGATGTAGTGATACGGATGCCAACAGGTGCCGGTGTAGGTGCGGGTCCCTTTCATTCACAAAGCAATGAAGCCTGGTTTACGCATGTGCCGGGATTGAAAGTTGTATACCCTGCCACACCACATGATGCAAAAGGTTTATTGATCGCAGCGATCAATGATCCGAACCCTGTTTTGTTTTTTGAACACAAAGCTTTGTATAGAAGTGTGAGTGGTGAAGTGCCGGAAGCATATTACGAAGTTGAGATTGGGAAAGCGAGATTGGTAAAAGAAGGTGATGAGATAACGGTGATCACTTATGGAGCCGGTTTGCATTGGGTAAATGAATACCAGGCCAACCATCCCGGAATTTCCCTGCATATTCTCGACCTGCGCACTTTATTACCACTGGATTATGCAGCCATTAAAGATGCCGTTGCCAAAACAGGAAAAGTATTGTTATTGCATGAGGATACACTGATCGGTGGTATTGGCGGCGAGATCAGTGCCTGGATCAGTGAACATTGTTTTGAATTGCTGGATGCACCGGTAATGCGTTGTGCTTCTTTGGATACGCCAATTCCTTTTAATATGGAACTGGAAAAAAACTTTCTGGCCAAAAACAGGTTAGGTGAGTATATTCAAAAACTATTGAAGTATTAAAACGGAGATATGAAAACAAGGGTGCTTATTATTATTTCCTTATTGCTGGTGATACTATCGTCTGCGCAAAAAGCAACCATTCATGGCCGTATTGAAATGGGTACCATTCATGAACTGAGTTTATTCAGGCTGGCCAATAAAATGAACGGTCCTTTTGGTAACGAACAATATTTTCAACAGATACCGATCAGGGATGGTAAGTTTCAGATAGATCTTTCCGTGAATAATCCTGAGATGATGTTCTTGTCCGGATGGGATACGGTGTCGAATCATTCCTTTTCTCAACCTCTTTTTATCAAAAATGGTTACCGATTGAATATGACCTTCCGGTTTAACGGAACGGAATATATCACTACCACAACGGGTATTGGCAATAGCGACAACAGGCATCTTGCCGTAAGTAAATATGAGGGATTAGAAGAGTTGCGGGAACAGAAGGACACAATTCCTGATAAAGTGCTGGAGTATCTGCACCGCGAATTTGCAAAAGATAGTATCGCTGTTTCAAAATATATAGCCACTAATAATCCATCAGCGGAATTTAGAGAAGCATGGAAACAGGAATTGCAGTATCTGGTCCTAAGTAAATATTATTCGTTTGAGGAAGAACGAAAATTTTATATGCGGGATGCGTATAAACGGAATATCGATGCCTGGAAAAAACCTTTGAATGAGATGTTGGCACGTTTGCCACTATCAAATGATGCAGCGATCAATGTTCATGCCTATCTCAGCTTTATTGACGATTACCTGCTTCGCACAAAAGAAAGTATTGTTGACGCAACACAAACAGATCTGGCCGGTGTATTAAAAGAATGGTACGGACTGGAGAATACAGACCAAAAAAGAGAAATGCTTGATGATATCGACAACAGGCTACGGCAAAAAATAGTTGAGAAGAAGTTTACCGGGAAAACAAAAGAGTTCATGTATGCCACCATCATTGAAGAGGCACTCAGGGGAGAATTAATTGCCAATATGGGTGATATCTATCAAACGTTTACCAAACAGTTTCCGGATAGCCGTTTTCGTACCCGTTTTGATGAACCGGTTTCTTTGATGTTACAGAAGCTGAAGACACCGTTGTCGGACAAGATGGTCTTTGTTCCTAAAGACACTACCCTCAAAACCTTCGAAGAAGTATTGGCCATCGTAAAAGGAAAAACCGTTCTGCTGGATATGTGGGGAACCTGGTGTGGGCCCTGCCGGGAAGAGATCTCAAAGAATGGGAAAGCGTTAAAATCTTATTTTAAAGGGAAGGGGCTTGATTACCTGTATGTGTCAAATTTTGATATCGGCCAGGAAAAGAAATGGAAAGAATTGATCGCCTATCTGGATATGGAGGGACAACACCTGATGGCGAATTATAAACTAACGCAGGATATCATGGGTAAATTGAAAGGAAATGGATATCCTACCTATGCCATCATCCATAAAGACGGAACCTACGAACTATCCAAAGCAGGCTATCCAATGGACCGGCAAAAGCTGATCGAACAAGTTGAAGAAGCATTAAAAAAATAATTCCAAAACCGCGCCCTTGCGCCTCTGCGTGCAAATATCTCACGCAAAGGCGCTAAGGCGCAAAGAAAACGCTTATGAAAAAGATCATCCTTGCGTGCGTAATTCTCTTCTCGGTGAATGTACACGCACAAAATAAAGCAGCCATACCTAACCCCAATGTTGCCTATCAGCCACCGGCTTTTGCAGATGCGGATCGTTTACAGAAAATGCAGTCGCTGTTTCCTGTAGTGGAAAAAATATATAAGGAATATGCAGAGAAGAATCATTTTCCTGGGTATGCATTCGGTATTGTGCTAGATGGAAAACTGGTTTATTCCGGCGCAGGTGGATATACGGATGTTGAAAATAAAATTCCCGCCACTACTAAATCTATGTTCCGTATAGCATCCATGAGTAAAAGCTTTACGGCAATGGCGATATTGAAATTGAGAGATGAAGGCAAACTGAAATTAAGTGACCCCGTTTATCTCTATATCCCTGAAATGAAAGGGCAGAAACTGACAACCGATGCACCTGAGATCACGGTACTGAATCTGTTATCCCATTCCGCCGGTTTTCCGGAAGACAATCCCTGGGGCGACAGGCAATTGGCCAAATCAGATGCAGAAATGATCGCGATGATCAAAAAAGGAATTTCATTTTCCAATGATCCGGGTTTGGCATATGAGTACAGCAATATGGGTTTTGCGATGCTGGGTTATATCATTAAAAAAGTAACCGGCACTCCTTACAGCGAGTATATTGAAAAGAATATCTGGAAACCATTGGGTATGAACCAGGCACAATGGGAGTACACAAAAGTCCCTGCGGCTGAACTGGCACATGGTTACCGCTGGTTAACCGATCATTGGCGTGAAGAAGCTTTGCTGCATGACGGCTTATATGGTGCCATGGGCGGGATGATCACGTCTATTGAATCGTTCAGTAAATATGTGGCTTTTCATCAATCTGCATGGCCTGTTCGCAATGATGCTGAAGCAGGGCCGGTTAAAAGAAGTTCTGTAAGAGAGATGCACCAACCCTGGCGTTTTGCGGGCTTGAATGCCAATTATAAATACCCAAGCGGCAGGGCTTGTCCGCAGGCTGCAGCATATGCCTACGGTTTACGCTGGACCAAAGATTGCGAAGGCCGCGAAACCGTTGGACATAGCGGTGGCTTACCCGGCTTTGGCAGCAACTGGGTGATCGCACCTGAATATGGTTTAGGGGTGATCTATTTTGCCAATGCTACCTATGCATCTACTTCTTTACCCAATGTGATGGTCATGGATACTTTGATCAGAGCGGCACAATTAAAGCCCAGACAATTACCTGCCTCTAAAATATTAACACAGAGAAGAGATGAACTGGTAAAATTGTTACCTGATTTTACAAACATTAAAACCTCGGGCATATTTGCAGAAAATTTCTTCTCTGATTATTTTACAGATGTGATGCAAAAAGAAGCGAATGCTGCATTTGCGAAAGCGGGCAAAATCCTTAAAGTAGGTGAAGTAGTTCCTGAGAATCAATTACGCGGTTATTTTATACTGGAAGGAGAGAAAGCCAATGTTTGGGTAAGCTTTACGTTAACCCCGGAGAACCCGGCTTTGATACAGGAGTATCATTTGCGTTCGGTAGATAAATAAGGTAAGAGTGAATAGTTGAAAATTAATAGTCGTCTTATCACTATTAACTTTTAACTATTCACTCTTAATTCCTATTCATACTTCTTCCCGCCATCCATCATGATCGCCCTGATCAACTGGACCAGACTTTGCAGGTCATGAAAATCCATTACTTCAATGGGTGAATGCGAATACCGGCCGGGCCATGATAAGGGAATAGAAGGGATACCATAGCTCAGGAAACCTTGTCCATCTGTTCCTCCGGAAGTCATGCCGTATTGGGTTTTGATATTGTTTTTGGCTGCCAGACTCTGCATATACTTGAGATTTGTGCGGCTCACAAAATTCACACTTTCCAATACCCGGATCACCGCACCATTGCCTAATGGGCAGTTGCCAAATATCTTTGATTCCATAGGTGCATCAGATGAAACATAGGTATCGATCGGGTATACGATATCAATATCCTTCAAACTCTTTGCCGCAAATGTGGCACCGGTTAACCCGGTTTCTTCTTCAACTGACCAGATAAAACTTACTGTGAAAGGTAACAGGTCTGGATTGAGATTGTCGAGCGCCAACAATAAAGCCGCACAACCGGCCCTGTCATCAAAACCACGTGCCGTAGCTTTTGAATCGCTTAACCGGATCATTCTTTTAGGCATGGTTACCGATGTTGTACCAATGGTAACACCTGCAGTAATAGCTTCTTCTCTTGAATGAAATCCGGCATTCACCGTTAGGGGAATTGCTCCATTGGATCTTTTGGTTGCCTGGCTATAATTGCTGCGGGGTTCAAACAAAGCAGGGATATCTTTTGATGCTGTATGTATTAGTGCAGCATGTCCCTCCCAAACCCAGTTAAAGAACCCACCAAGTTCCTTTAGAACCAAAGTGCCGTCATTCCTGATAGAATCAACTAAAAATCCAACTTCATCCATGTGCCCTACAAAAGCAATATGCTGTTTGCCTTTGCCGAAACTGATCTTGATATTTCCTTTCGCGTCCACTTCGGGTTTGGCCCATTTGGGTAATTGAGAAAGGATATGATCTCTTACAGGCTGCTCGGTGGTACTCACGCCATATTTAGCAACCAGTTGCGATACCGCATTTTCTTCTTTCTGGAAATCTTTGAAAAAATCTGCCCTGAGGTTTACAGGTAAGGGTTTAATAGAAGCAAGGTCCCAATTACTATTGTTGATCGTACGCAGCCAGGTTTGTGCCAATTCGTTAACAGCATTGATAGAAACCATTTCAACAGGAGTAGCGGTATAATTGGAAGGCAATCCGATATTGTATACAGTTGCTTTCCCCCATTCAGGCTGAACGGTTGATGAATGACGGAAAGCCATAACCGGCTTTACGATTCTTTGAGATGTTGAAATACCCGAGATGTTTTTGTCAACCAGTATTTCATTTTTATCACTGATCGAACTATTGAGAAACCTGTTAAAACGAACTACCTGGTCAAAAGGGCCATATTGATTAACCACTGTTTCAATGCCTTTGCCGTTGATCAGTTCCAGCGAAGTAAATGCGATCACAACCGTGCCGTTGAATTTCTGCTGCAACAATGTTTTGGCAACCGCTGCCAATGCGATCACTGCACATTTGGCCGTAGCTGATGGCGCTGCAATAAACTCATCTGCTATGATCTGTGATTTTTTGTTGATGGTTAAAGGGTCCAGTAAATGAATACCCCGGGCTTCTACTGTCTTGGCTGATGACTCACCCACATCAATAAAAGACTCCTGCCATTGAAATACATTTTTACTTCTCTCTGGTATAGCACGCAGGCCATCATAATGCGAAGAAGGAACCGTGGATACACCATACAAAGTTCTTGTGTCCGTATTGATCTTTACTTCATTTCCTTCTAAAAACTGGTGAAACAAATTACCCTGGTGCCCAAAGCCTGCAGGTGTGATACGCAGATAGCCATCATCCTGTATCTGGCTGATCACATAACCGGGCTCATCTAAGGGTGCTGTAAACAGTTGTTTGGGTGACCCAGAACCGATCGTGATCACAAGGTTCCCAAGCTTATCTTTTTTGCAGATCCCCTTTTCGAATAATGCCTGTACATAATTGGCAGCTTCTTCTTCGCGGCCGGTTACGGCACTGGTGTTGGCAAATGCTTTGATAACGGGTAATAAGGTATTGTTGATATCTGTTTTCTGTGCAAACAGCTGTATAGGGAACAGTAAAAGCAATAAAGATTTTCTCATATTAATATTGGTTTAATGCCCATGTTGGTCAGGCGACAAACATGGCGTTATAATTTCTTCATCTCTCCTCTCTGCTCATTATTGATGAACCAGATCTTAACCACTTTACCTGCGGCATCCAGCTCAAATTCCAATTGGCGGTTGCTGTCGTCTGCGTAAAAGAATTTGGTATTTGATTCAGGTTTCAACTCAATATCAGGACTACCATCGCGGTGGCGATAAAGTTTGTTGTCTTTTTTGATCACTTCTAAAGTCAGGCCTGCATTGTATTTGCCAACGTATTTGTCTAAAAGCGAAGGATCAATTGCTACTTCCTTATGTATATATGGAACTTCAACAGGCATGTCAAACATAATATTTTCCAAACCTTCTGTGAGTGTATTTACTACCCGTAAATTATTGTTCTGTGTAATAGCGGTATTTCCGATCACAATAATAAACACATCATCTTTGGGAAATCTAGCCATATGACTATTAAAACCGGGGATACCACCGGTATGCCAGATGCGAGGATGTTTTTCTAAGGAGTCAATAAAAAATCCATAGCCGTAATTTCCTTTACCGGGCGTGAACATCTTTTGAAGAGAGCCGGCAGTAAGAACACTGTTGCCGTATAGTGCCCTATCCCATTTATACAGATCATCTACCGTTGAATACATGGCTCCCGAACTAAATGGCCATTCCAATGAAATATAGGAAGCGTTTACGGGTTTGTTTTTTACCATCTCATACCCTTTGGCACGCAATGGCAGGATCTTATCCCAACTGTTTAAACCGGTATTCGTCATACCAAGTTTGTCAAAAATATTTTTCTGAAGATAAGTTTCGTAAGACAGGCCGGATATTTTCTCAATAATAAATCCTAACAGGAAGGGGCCTGAATTATTGTATTTAAAATTAGTGCCCGGAGAAAAATCATAAGGCTTATTATTAAAGAAGGCGATCATTGAATCTCTGCTCCAGGTAAGTTTGTCTATTTTATCAAAACCTGGCAACCCTGTAAAACTGGGGATACCTGATGTGTGATTAAGCAGCATATGTATGGTCACACTGTCGCCTTTGTAAAAGGAAGGGAAGAATTTACTCAGCTTATCATCCAGATTTAATTTACCCTGTTCCACCAATTGCAGGATACAGGCAGCCGTAAATTGTTTGGTAAGTGAACCGATCTCCATTTTAGTATCGGGGGTATTAGGAATGTTCCATTCCCTGTCTGCCATACCGTATGCCTTACGGAGTAACACTTTGTTTTGTTTCATCACCAATACCGTACCGGTAAAACCTTTCACCTGGTTCTGGGCCTGCATGTATTGCTCCAGTAACTGGGCATAGTTTTTCTGAGCTGTTGCTGCAAAAGGAAACAACAACAGAAGCATGATGTATTTTTTCATGGTACTTGTTTACGTTTCTTCTGCCCATGTTGATCAGGCGACCAGCATGGACATTGGCTCTACTCATCCACTTTCCAACCCGGAGAATACGATCTTTCTATATGCTTCACCACATCTTCTTTATAAAACAACACATCTTTAAATTTTCCTTTTGTGTACATCTCAGCCTGGTCACCAAAATGCGGTGAATTGATATCACCGCTTTCACCACCCGCTAATAATGATTTCGCCTGCACACGTTTTCCAAATTCTATGGCGCAGATAAAGCTATTACCATTGTAGCCATATCGGAGTTTTGTACCCGGGTAGGGTCTGCTTACAAAAGAAGGCAGGCTTCCCCAGGTGGATGCTGCAAAGCCGCAAGGGATACTGGGCTTGCTATCATCAAACTTTTCAGTGAGATCACCGCTTAATCTTTGGTAACGGTTTATTTCGCCCCATGGTTTTTGCCAGCTGCCAAATTTTTGAATCAGGCTGCTTACTGCATTATTCAATGCCTGTAATAAGGTATTGCCGGGTGTATTATCAGCAAAACGTTTTGTTTTTTCAACTACATCCGGCGACTCATCGGGGTCGCCACTACCACGCAGGATCAAAGGCCAGATCTTTTCGCCCCATTCAATAGCCAGCGTAGTGGCTATTGAGGATTCAGATGAATTTCTATCCCAATCGGCTAACACTTTCATGGGCACGGTTAACGATTGAAAAGCCGGGTCTGTTTCTTTGCCCTGGTAGGCTTTGAACAAAGCAGGTAATAAAATATCAAATGCAGCCAGATGGGTATTATAGCCCGATGCGATCACTTTATCAATGGTATATTGATTGGTGCTGTTGAGAATATGCGCAGCATTGACACCCCGAAAGTTTTCTCCGTTAGGTGCCATATAAACAGGAAAATTTTCTTTTTTGGGACTACTGCTTCCCGATACAGTAAAAGGGGTTGAATTACAATTCTGGATCCAGCCTGTTGCCGGGTTATGCACCTGTATCAATTCTTTCAAGCTATGCAAGCCCTTCCATTCTGTGGCTTCTGTTGTTCCGTCAACCGGTTTCGACCAGTTAAATGCGGGATCCCGTTTGGGCATAAAGTTTCCATGCCAGTAAGCAATATTGCCTTTATCATCTGCATATACGGTATTGTTAGAGGTGTTGGCCAGCAGTTCCATGCTTTTGGTAAACTCATCAAGGTTTCTTGCTTTGGTTCTTTCCCATGACTGGATAAGGCCTTTGATAGAACGGTTATTGGCACGAACACTGATCCAGTTACCATTCCGTTTGGCCATAACGGGGCCATGATGCGTATAATAGGTTGTAAAAGTTTTAGTCAGTAAACTGCCGTTGTACAGGTATCTGATGGTGATCTGTTTTTCGGTTACCGGTCTTTTCTTTTTATCATACTCATATTCATAACCGGAACCTTTTTTGGTTACTTTTTCTATGTATGAATCCGCTACATCGCTGTAACTGGAAGTATGCATCCAGCCACAGTGTTCATTAAATCCCTGGTAGATAAAGAACTGCCCCCAGGTTACGGCACCATACGCATGTAATCCTTCCTCACTTTGTACAGATACTTCCGGACGGAAATAAAAAGTTACGTGTGGATTGATATAGAGGATGGAATTGCCTGAAGCAGTTTTAGACGGAGCAATCGCAAACCCGTTGGATCCGCTGGGTAACGGGTCTACATCTTTCGGAATTAATGATGCTGTTGCATTGCTTGTATCTCCCGAATAGAATTTTTTGATCTCGCCCACTCTCACATCTGCAATATCAATGGCACCAATACTTCCATCGGTCCATAATAAGGGGTACCAGGGTTGAAAACGGGTAAGTAATGCCGGTTTTACTTTGGGATGTTTGTATAGATAATAGTTGATACCATCCGCATAGGCATTCAATAGTTTTTGTAACCAGGCCGGACTTTCCTCATAATCTTTAATAGCATCCGCAGTATCAATGATCATACGGATCTCCAGGTCATTGTACAGGTCTTTTTCACCATTCACTTCTGCAAGCCTTCCCAGTTTTTCGATATAGTTCATTTCCACACGCCTGAAATCATCTTCGCATTGTGCATATAATAATCCGAAAACAGCATCGGCATCGGTTTTGCCATAAATATGCGGAATGCCCCAATTATCGCGGATAATGGTAATTTTTCTTGCCTGCTCATACCATTTGGTGGTTTCAGCTTTGGTAAAGGGCTGGGCCATTAATTGCAGCGGAAGCAGTAATAAGGGAAGAAGCAGTTTTCTCATGGAGCCAAAAATTGGGATTGTATCAATAAAATGGAGCTAAAAGATAAGATGAATTTAAACGATTTACAACACAAAACTGCGCCTTTGCGCCTCTGTGAGAGAAAAATTCACGCAGAGGCGCAAAGGCGCAGTTTAATATGATGTAAGCTGCCTCAGTACGCTATT
>CBHRAM010000090.1:0-10620 GCA_966076165.1 uncultured Chitinophagaceae bacterium | reverse complement strand
CTGGCCCGGATACAACCTCACCCTGAGATCACCCATAGCCCCTTACGCAGTATTCGTGTCTGGATGGCTGCAGCCGCTTCTGTGATCCTGGTGGCAGGTGCAGGATATTTTTTAGTAAAAGGTTCTGGCAGCAAAGAAGCGGCAGTAGCAGAAACGGCCCTGGTAAAAGTATCGTCGGCAGAATGGAAGATGAAGACCAATCTTACCAAAACCGTCATGAACACAAGATTGGAAGATGGATCGGCAGTGGGTTTACAACCTTCTGCATTTATTAAATACACAGCGTTTGCCGGACAGACAAAAAGAAATATTTATTTGATAGGGGAAGCCTGGTTCGAAGTGGCAAAAGATAAAACAAAACCATTCACGGTATTTGCGGGTGGCATAGCCACCACAGCCGTAGGTACAAAATTTAATGTACAGGAAAAAGGAAACCTGGTTACGGTTCAGTTATTTGAAGGGAAAGTGAAGATCAGTGCCATAGCAGATGTAAAAACCTGGAAGGAAAAAGAAGTATACCTCAAACCCGGACAGCAGTTTGTGTATGATCATCATACAACCGCTTATAAAATCGGGCCGATCGAGAAACCTGTCAGGGAAATGAAACCGGAGAAAAATTTAATTGCTGAAGAAGCAGACACACATGCCTCATCAGACAGTAAAACTTCTCTTTCATCCGTTTCGGGTAACTGGTATATGTTTAACAACCAGGACCTGGCAAATGTATTTACACAGTTGGAAGAATTGTATAACGTAAAAATTATTTACAGTAAGCGTGATTTCAGGAATGTCTATTTTATCGGCAAGTTCGAAAAAACAGATTCACTGGAAAATATATTGAACAATATTGCTTTATTGAAAAAATTAAGCGTTCGGCATAAGGATAACCAATACGTTATCTCTAAAAAAACACCATAAACAAATATTAAAACAAGTGCTGAAACTGTTGCCATGCAGCAGGTGGCCGCGCTTTGCCCAAACAAGCTAAAAATTTACCTATGATAAAAAAGCCCCGGTTCCTTTCACGATGCATCCTTTTGCTGGTGGCACTCGTGTATTTTCCGTTTCTGTATGCACAAACCGGTATCAGCAGTGTTTCCGGTGTGATACAGGATGAAAAAGGAGATCCTCTGAGAGGTGCAAACATTATTGCAAAAAACACCAAAACCAATTTCTCTGCCGGTGCCCAGACAGACAGTCTTGGCGTATTCAATTTTATGAAACTTCCTGCAGGCGGGCCTTATTCATTCAGTGTTTCGTCTATCGGATTCGAATCGCAAACACTGAGTGGGTATACCATCAAAACAGGTGCAACGGTTTTATTGTCTGTAAAATTAAAAAGCCAGGCAGGTAATTTAGGCGATGTAGTAGTGGTAGGTTATGGTACACAGAAAAAAGGAAACCTTACCGGTGCTGTTGCACAGGTAAGCGGTGAAGTGCTGGATAACCGTTCATTACCCAATATCAGCCAGGGTTTACAGGGTGTGATCCCTAACCTGAATATTGTGATGGGAGATGGTAAACCCATCCAGTCGCCAACCTTTAATATCCGCGGAACAACTTCTATTGGTCAGGGGGGTAGTGCACTTGTACTCATCGACGGGATACAGGGCGATCCTGCTTTGCTCAATCCGAATGATGTGGCCAGTGTATCTGTACTGAAGGATGCAGCATCAGCTTCTATCTATGGAGCCAGGGCCGCTTATGGTGTGGTATTGATCACAACAAAGAATGCAGCACGTGATAAATTCAGCATCACCTATTCTACCAATTACTCCATAAAATCACCAACCTCTGTTCCGGATATTGTTTCCAATGGTTACCAGTATGCAGTTTTGTTTGATTCTGCCTGGTCTGCGTGGAACGATTATTCACAGATCCCGCAGAATATCAACAAAACACAACCTTATTCAAAAGCATATCTCGCCGAGTATAAAAAAAGAGATGCTGATCCAAGTCTGCCGAAAGCCGAAGTGGGCGCTAATGGTAACTATGTTTATTATGGTAACACCAACTGGTATGACCTGCTTTACAAAAAGAATACAGGTGCGGTTGATCATAACCTCTCTTTGTCAGGTAGCAGCGGAAAGACCAGCTTTTATGTAACGGGCCGCTTCTATGGACAGGATGGGCTCTTCCGGTATAACTCCGATGATTACAAGATGTATAACCTGATGGCCAAAGAATCTACACAGGTCTTGCCATGGTTAACCATCAATAATACCACACAGTTTACCAGCAGGTTCTATCACAATCCATTGAATGTGGGTGAAGGGGGTGGTATCTGGAGAAACCTGGCGGATGAAGGACACCCTTCCTCTATGCTGTATAACCCAGATGGTACACTTACTTTCTCTGCAGCATACACCGTAGGTGATTTTGTATATGGTAAGAACGGAATAGATATGCAGGACCAGGTGATCAAGAACACCACCGGATTCATAGCCAAACTGATCGGCAATGAATTCCGCCTGAAAGGGGATTTCACTTTCCAGAATACAAATACTACACAAAAACAGATCCGTGTACAGGTTCCCTATAGTGTAACACCGGGTGTGATCAATTATGTAGGTACGGCCTATAATGATATCACACAAACAAAGAACCAGACCAATTACCTGGCTGCCAATATTTACACCGAGTATGAAAAAACCTTCGGCGGTGTACATTATTTTAAATTCTTGGCAGGGTATAACTATGAGCAGTCAACCTACAACGCATTTGCTACTACCCGTAATGGCTTGATCTATGCAGATGCAAGGGATCTTAACCTGGCACTCGGACAAAGTATCTCTACTTCCGGTGGATACGATAAATGGGCGATCCTCGGCGGTTTCTCTAGGATCAACTATTCTTTCAAAGACCGTTATTTATTGGAAGTGAATGGCAGGTATGATGGGTCTTCCAAATTCCCTACCGATCAACGATATGGTTTCTTCCCTTCCGCATCCGCAGGATGGAGACTTTCTAAAGAGCCTTTCTGGAAACTTTCTTCCAAAGCTATTTCCGATCTGAAGATCCGCGCTTCTTATGGTTCATTGGGTAATGGAAATATTAACTCATATGCTTACCAGGAACAATTCGGTATCACACAATCGGGCCGTGTATTGGGTGGTGTATTGCCATTGTATACAAGCGCCCCGGGTGTATTGCCTAACGGCCTTACCTGGGAAACGGCGATCACCAGCGATCTGGGCCTTGATGCTTCTATGTTAAGCAACCGGCTTACCCTGAGTGGTGATATCTATAAACGCCGTACAAAAAATATGTTCACGGTGGGTATGACACTCCCTGCCGTATTCGGCGCAGCTGTTCCTAAAGGAAACTATGCCGATATGACCACCACCGGTTGGGAAGCAGCCATCAACTGGAAAGATGAAGTGAAAATTGGCGGCAAACCATTGCATTATGGAATCGGATTCTCTATCTCTGATTATTCAGCAGTGATCGATAGCTATAACAATGCGACCAATAGCCTGAACGATTATTATGCAGGGAAAAAAGTGGGTGAGATCTGGGGCTATACCAATGATGGTTTCTGGACCGCTGCCAATGTTGCACAGGCAAAAGCATCACAGGCTTTATTCAAAGCCTCCAACTCCGGCCAATGGCTGCCGGGTGATATTAAATTCCGCGATATGAATGGTGATGGTGTGATCAATAACGGAGATAATACCCTGGCTAATCCCGGTGATATGCGTGTGATCGGAAACTCAACACCAAGATATACCTATGGCATAACCCTGTCTGCTGATTATAATAATTTCTTCTTCAGCGCATTCCTGCAAGGTGTGGGTAAACAAGATTGGTGGCCCGGAACAGAATCAGATGCATTCTGGGGACAATACAACAGGCCTTATAACTATGCGTTGACTTACCAGCAGGATAAGATGTGGTCAGAAACCAACCCTGACGCTTATTTCCCGAGATTAAGAGGATATGTGGCACAGAACGGTGCAGGAGAAATGGCTACCGCTCAAACCAGATACCTGCAGAACGCACGTTATATCCGTCTGAAAAATATTCAGATCGCATATAAACTGCCTACCGGTCTTTGTGCCAAAGCGCATATCAGCGGTGCGAGAATATTTGTATCCGGCGAAAACCTTTGGTCCGCATCACCCTTGTATAAACTCACAAGAAATATTGATGTAGAAAATATCGGTAAGTCGGATGTGGTACTCACAGGATCATCCAATGCCGGTAACGGTAATAACTATCCTATTATGAAGAGTGTAACCATAGGCTTATCCGTTACTTTTTAAATGATCATCTCAAAATAATTATCTATGCGAATTCAATTCAATAAAATAGGGGTCCTTCTTTCAGGCTTTGTCATTCTTTTGGCATCCTGCGGAAAGAACCTGGACCAGACACCACAAAGTACTGCCAGTAAAGATGCGGTATTCGGAAGTGAAGATGGCCTGAAACTGTACACCACTTCTTTTTACAATATGCTGCCCGATATCAATACGCCTTTCCGTACAGACTGTAACCTGTCTGATTATGGAGCAACAACGGCTGTTCCGGATTATCTGCGTACGGGTGCTTATTCTTCGCGCCAGAGTTCGGGTTGGTCATGGTCCAGCCTGCGTAACGTGAATTACTTTATTGTGAATTGCAATAACCCCGCACTTTCACAAACAGTAAGAGAAAACTATATCGGGATAGCGCGTTTTTTCCGTGCGTATTTCTATTTTGAAATGGTAAAACGTTTTGGTGATGTGCCCTGGTACAATACACCGCTGGATGTATCTGATTCAGCATTATACAAAGGCCGCGATTCAAGAACTGTAATTATGGATTCTGTGGTAGCTGACCTTGATTATGCAGCATCACATATTACCGCTACTGATGATCAGACACGCAGCACCATTACCAAATGGACCGTATACGGTTTTAAATCGCGTGTATGTTTATTTGAAGGCACTTTCAGAAAATACCAGACATCCTATGGACTGGCTTCTACGGCCGGTAAATTTCTGCAGGCAGCTGCGGATGCAGCCAAGGCGGTAATGACCAGTGGTAAATACAGTTTGAATACAAGCGCAGGAAACCTGTCGTACCGTAACCTCTTTATCAGTACCGGCCCCGTAACCAACGAAGTAATGCTGGCCAATGTTACCAGTGCCTCACTCGCAAAAATGAATGATGCCAACTGGTATTATACCAGTGCCACTTA
Source organism: uncultured Chitinophagaceae bacterium (assembly GCA_966076165.1). GTDB lineage: Bacteria > Bacteroidota > Bacteroidia > Chitinophagales > Chitinophagaceae > Sediminibacterium. The sequence goes on along the minus strand of CBHRAM010000090.1, from coordinate 5,438 downwards.
CGGTTCACGTTTTAGTTTTACCCGTACATTCATCAATACCTATCTTAACCTCGATGGTACAAGTTTTACCGCTAAGCCGGGTTATGATACTATGGTGTTTGCTTCAGAAGTACAGAACCGCGATCTGCGTTTACAACAAACCATCCGTACCGGTAATTACAAACGGATCAATAGCGGCACACAGATCCCCGGACCACCGGTGTTTTCTTACACATACACAGGTTATCAGCCGATCAAATGGTGCCTCGATGATATGTATTATGATGCAGGTGCACTCAATACCAATTCTGTTTGCCTCATGCGTTATGCAGAGATCCTGCTGAACTATGCCGAGGCACAGGCTGAACTGGGAACGATCACCGCTTCAGACTGGGCATCAACCATCGGGGCATTACGGTCAAGGGCCGGTATTACCGCCGGTTTATCAACCCTGCCAACCGTAGCCGACAGCTATCTCACCACCAATTATTTTCCGGATATTACCAACCCGGTACTGCTCGAGATCAGAAGAGAAAGAGGGATTGAATTAACACTCGAGGGCTTCCGTTTTAACGACCTTACGAGATGGAAACATGGAGAACTCCTGCTGCAGGCATGGAAAGGTTTTTATGTGCCATCCTTAAATACACCATTGGACCTGAATAATGACGGCATAAAAGATGTGGCTTTCTACAGAACCACATTACCTTCACCAACCGTATCAGGCGTTACCTATATTAATGTAACCGCTGATCCGCAAAAACTGTCTAACACAACCTATGGTGAACTGCATTGGCTGGATAATATCTCAAGGGATTGGCAGGATTATAAATACCTGTACCCGATTCCGTATGCAGACCTGCAGATCAACCCTAAACTGAAACAAAATCCGGGATGGCAATAAATAATCAAAAACAAATGAAACAAACAATCAGGATCTTATCTCTATGTCTGTTGCTGGCAATCAGTCTTGGGCCACAGTCTTTATCAGCACAGGGTTTCAATATCGGCACCTATAACCTGCGGTATGCGAATCATGATGATTCGGTGAAAGGCAATGGCTGGGGACAACGTTCACCGGTATTGGTAAATATGATCCGCTTTCACGGATTTGATATTTTCGGGATTCAGGAAGGCTTGCACCAGCAACTGGAAGACATGATACAACAACTACCAGGATACACCTATATAGGTGTGGGCAGGGATGATGGAAAACAGGCCGGCGAATACTCTGCTATCTTTTATCGCACAGATAAATTTGAATTGCTGGAGAGTGGCACATTCTGGTTGTCGACCATTACCGACCGGCCCAACAAAGGATGGGACGCTGCTTTACCAAGGATCTGCACCTGGGGAAAATTCAGGGAGAAGGGAGCCAAGTTCGAATTTTATATGTTCAACCTCCACATGGATCACAGAGGGGTAAAGGCAAGGGCAGAAAGTTCCAAACTGATCCTTCAGAAGATCAAAGAGTTTCCCAAAGACATACCTGTGATACTGACCGGAGATTTTAATGTGGACCAGTACAACGAAAGTTATACACTCATTAACACATCCGGAATGCTACGCGATGCTTTCGAACTATCGCCCGTAAAACTGGCATCTGTCGGAACATTCAACGGGTTTAACACAGATGAATACACGGATAAGCGTATCGATCATATCTTTCTCAGCAAAGCCTTTACGGTTCAGCGCTATGGAATACTGACCGATACTTATCGCGCAAAGCAGACGGATACAATTGCAGGACAGAAAGAAATATACAAAGCACGGGTTCCCTCAGATCATTATCCTGTTATGATCGGGGTTACGCATGAAAAAAGTAAATAACAATACGCATATAGGCAGTTTGGTGTTGACAATTTCTCTTCAAATGGCAATAGAAGATGAAAAAAGGGGATAGTTTCGGCTATCCCTTTTTGTTGCTATAATCGAAGGTTTATCAATCGGATAGATATGATAAAAAAGAAAGAAACTGTTATAGAAACCATGTTTATTCCCGGATAGATCATATTTATAAACTACTCCTGAAGAAATAAGCCAACACCCACACATAGCTGATAAATATCATAGGAAACCCCCATAAACAGGTCTACCTTTTCATTTCAATAAATCCGGTGTTATGAAAAAGCTGACTAAGAATATCGTTTATTATGCCATTTGGGTAGATCATACAAAAGCCATCATTGTAAGCAGGGACAGCAAAGGGGTTACCACTGCCGAAACCCTGCGTTCAGATCTTGCAACCCATGAAAGATTTCCGGGAGAAACCTCTAATAAAACCCGCTCATTCGATACCAGTCTGGACTTTGGAAAGAAAATGCAGAACCGCGAACATGAGCTGATGCACCATTTTTATAAGCAGATCCTCACACATATTCCTGCCTCGGCAGCTTTTGTATTGATTGCCGGCCCATCCGAAGCGAAATATGAATTACACAAAGCATTCAGTAAGAAAAAAGCTTTATCGCATATACGGATAGAGATGAAGACAACCGCTAAATTAACAGGTGATGCGCTGGCTCTTTTATTAAAGGAAAGGATAAGTAAAAAATAAGTATACAATAGGCTAAATCTGTTTTTATGGCTTTCATAGATTATTACCAGATCTTAGGAATCAATAAAAATGCTTCGGAAGACGAGATCAAAAAAGCTTACCGGAAACTGGCAAGAAAACTACATCCCGACCTGAACCCGAATGATAAAGAGGCCCATGCAAAATTCCAGCAGATCAACGAAGCCAATGAAGTGCTGAGCGATCCTGTAAAAAGAAAAAAATACGATCAATACGGCGAGCACTGGGAACATGGTGAAGAATATGAACAGGCACGTCGCGCACAAAGCCGGCCGGGAAACCAGGGCAGCCAGACTTTCTCAGGTGATTTTGATGAATCCAATTTTTCAGATTTTTTTGCTTCCATGTTTGGCGGTGCGGGCGGAGCAGGTAGCCGGGCACAAACCAAATTCCGTGGACAGGATTACAATACAGAATTAGCCATCACTTTACAGGAAGCCTTCACTACCCATGCAAGAACACTCAAAATTCACGACAAGAATGTTCGCATTACCATTCCCGCCGGTATTGAGAACGGGCAGACGATCAAACTAAAAGGCTATGGTGGGAAGGGAGTAAATGGCGGCCCGGATGGTGACCTGTATATCACTTTCTCTATCCCCAACAATCCTCAATTTAAAAAACTGGGTAATGACCTGTATACTACAGTAGACCTTGATCTGTTTACAGCAGTGCTGGGTGGTGAAAAGATCATCGAAACATTACATGGAAGGATCAAACTGAAAATAGCACCGGAAACACAGAACGGAACCAAGACAAGATTAAAAGGGAAAGGTTTTCCTGTGTACAAAAAAGAAGGACAGTTTGGCGACCTGTATGTTGCCTATACTATTCAGATCCCGACTAATCTCTCAGACAAGCAAAAAGAATTATTTACAGAACTGCAAAAATTATCTCAATAAAAAACAAGTATATGGAAATGCAGGAATTCATACCCATAGATCTTTTTTGCCGGGAGCATGGTGTTGAGATAACCGTGATCAACACGCTGCAGGAATACGGATTGATAGAAGTGGAAAGGATCGATGAAGCGGAATATATACAGTTAAGTCAACTGGCCGATGCAGAAAGACTGGTGCGTTTATATGGCGAGCTCGATATCAACCCCGAAGGAATTGATGTGATCGTTCATTTACTGCAACGGATAAAAGTAATGCAGGCAGAGATACAATTGCTCAGGAACAGGCTGGGCCTGTATGAAGAGGTGTAACATTGCCGAAACCTGCCCGGGTGGTAATCAGAATGGGTCAGAAATATTAAACAGGCTGTTCTCATGGAACCAGATAACCCCTTACCCGAAAAATATGTGATCAATAAAAAGATCGACAACTTTTTTATTGAGATCGCACATATTATCAGGTTCATCGGTAATTTTTTCAGAGAAGTATTTTCTCCTCCTTACGAACCCCGTGAGATCATCCGGCATTGTTATGAAGTGGGGTATCGCTCATTAGGATTGATCTCACTTACAGGCTTTATCATAGGCATCGTGTTCACCAAACAGTCGCGCCCGGCTTTGGCCGATTTTGGGGCAACTTCCTGGGTGCCCTCGCTGGTGGGCATTGCAGTGATCAGGGCACTCGCACCCTTAATTACCGCATTGATCTGTGCCGGTAAGGTAGGCTCCAATATGGGCGCCGAACTGGGCTCTATGCGGGTAACCGAACAGATCGACGCATTGGAAATGTCTGCAGCCGATCCCTTCAAATTTCTGGTCGTGACCCGTGTGATCGCCACCACCATCATGATCCCCTTATTAATGATGTACACAGCCATCATCGGTTTGCTGGGCTCCTTCCTGAATGTTTACATGAACGAACACACCAGTATCGTTACCTTTTTTCATAATGCATTGGTGAAGATCAGTTTTCTGGATTATACATCTTCTATCGTAAGGGCGGTTGTGTATGGTTTTACCATTGGCATCGTAGGTTGTTACAAAGGCTATTATGCAAAGAACGGAACACAGGGGGTAGGCAGTGCCGCTAATGCCTCTGTAGTCATCTCCATGTTCCTCATTTTTATCGAAGAGATCATCATTGTTCAGATTTTTAACTGGATAAAATATGCCTGAGCAAGAGACCGATACGAAAAATGCAGAAAAAGAATTGGTGATCTCTATCCGGGACCTTCATAAATCTTTCGGGCCATTGACCGTATTGGATGGGATCGATCTTGATATCTATAAAAGCGAGAATGTTGTGGTGATGGGCCGCTCCGGTTCCGGAAAATCTGTATTGATCAAACTGATAGCCGGCCTGCTCAGGCCCGATGCGGGACATGTGTATGTGATGGGAGAGGAAATAGATTCCTTGACCAAAAAAGAACTGAGAAAGCTCCGTTTAAAGATTGGTTTCCTTTTTCAGGGAAGTGCTTTATACGATTCCATGACGGTGGAAGAGAACCTTGCTTTCTCATTGATCAGGGATTTTAAAGAAATGTCAGCAGACGAAGTACACAAAAATATACAGGAGATCCTGGAAACACTGGGTCTGAAGGATACGGAAAATAAAATGCCCTCGCAACTTTCGGGCGGACAGAAAAAAAGAGTGGGTATTGCACGCACTGTGATCCTTCATCCGGAGATCATGTTATATGATGAACCAACCGGTGGATTAGACCCCCTGACCAGCAGTGAGATCAATGAATTGATCAACAGCGTAAGGGAGAAATACAATACAACCTCCATTATCATTACACACGATCTCACCTGCGCCAAGACCACGGGCGACAGATTATTGATGTTACACAATGGAAAATTTATACGGGAAGGAAGTTTTGAGGAAGTATTCAATACCGGTGATGAACGCATCAAAGGTTTTTACGATTACAATTTTATACAGCACAAATGAAATCATCTAAAAATACCAAAGCCGTTATTGTG
>CBHRAM010000089.1:0-10680 GCA_966076165.1 uncultured Chitinophagaceae bacterium | reverse complement strand
CAGAAAGCGAAGATCGGCGGACAGGTGATCTTCCTCAGAACCGGCGAATACCAGGATGGAACTTTAGGAGAGATCTTTATTGATCTTGCCAAAGAAGGATCTACCCTGCGCAGTTTCATGAACTGTTTTGCGATCGCGATCTCTGTAGGCTTACAATATGGCGTTCCATTAGAAGAATTCGTAGAGAAATTCGTGTTCACCAAGTTTGAACCATCAGGCATGGTAGACCATCCGAATATCAAGACCACTACATCACTGGTTGACTTTGTATTCCGTGCATTGGCATTTGAATACTTAGGAAGAACCGACCTGGTGCATGTACTGGATAAACCCAGCATCGGTAATACCGGTGAAGGAGATGATGAGGGGGATGCCACTTTTTTGGGAAAGCCCGAACTGAGTAGTGTTCGTATCACAGCACCTTCAGCCAATACCACACCTTCTGCACAGCCACAGAAACTGCAAAGAGCAGCAGCCACCGCATCAACCGGTATGGATGCCGTAAATGCAGCCGCTAAAAGCATGCAGAGCGATGCACCGGCCTGTAACACCTGCGGCCATATCACTATCCGCAGCGGCACCTGTTACAAATGCCTGAACTGTGGTAACAGCATGGGTTGCAGCTAATATCGGTCGGGACGCTCAAAGCGGCCTGAACGATTCAACAAAGGATCAAAGAACCAAGTATATAAAGAACCGTTCCTCATTCAGGAGCGGTTTTTTTATGGTCTGAACGGATGTTTTTGATTGCTGCCAGAACCAAAATCAGCCAGCCATCGTACATATGGATCATGAAAGAGAAGATCCTCGCATTTATGGAAGACATGCAATCCAACGATGCTTCCCGCATCGCCAACTGGTTTGGTGAGGATAGTGTATTATGGATCCCGCCGGCAGCACCGGTAACGGGCTATTTGCGGATCAAAGCCCTGTTCCGTGCCATGTTCAGCCGGTATGAATTCCTGAAATGGGATATTGTTGATATTCTCCCGGTAAGTGAGAACCGATGTATCCATATCTGTGAATCATCCGGAAAATTAAAAGGCTGCGATGCTTACCGGAACAGGGTGATCACCGATATCGTTTTTAATGAAGAAGGAAAGATCGCCAGCCTCTCGGATTATTTTAAGGATACGGCAGTATTCTGTAAACGTTCTTAGTGTTTCAATTACCTCACTTCAAACGACAATAAAGTACTTCCACATTGTCCGTTATTGGTTAATCCCTGGAACACGGCTACATACTTTCCTTTTTTATCCGAAGTAAAAAAACGAACATGTCTTTCTCCATTCTTATCGGGATTGATCTCATGCGACCAATACAGGAGTGTTCTGAAATCCGGTGTGTGCGATAAGGACCCGGGAGAATCATATGCCGGTGAATAAAATTCTCTTTGCAGTTGAAGCCCTTCATAATCGATCACGAGTGCACGGGGATCTAATTCGAAATTGGCAAGATCTCCTTTATAACTGGTCCAGTCAAGGATACCGGAGAAAAATGAATTATCCTGAAAATAGCGTTTGTTGTACACTTCCAGTTTCCGCATTTTGAGCGGGTCGTAGCTCATGAGCCTGTCAACATTAAAGATGGGCACACCATCTACCAATATCATCGGATCGAGTTGGAAGAAGAGTTTGTTTGCTGAAAGTAATCTTGGCCCCTCATAATTATCTACCAGTTGTAATGAGAATTTACCCTTGCTTTTTTGCACATCCATTAAAGTAACATACTCCCGCAACACTTCTTCGATAGTAGTGAAACGGGTATAATCATCCATCATATACAGGGCATCCGGTTTTTTAAACATAGAGAGTGAGTCGCCTGACTGTATAAAACGTTTCAATTGAGTGCCGGCATACAGGTTCTGCACCTGGATACCAATACTTTGATCAAGCAGGGCTTTTTCTTTGGCAACAGAAAGACGGAAGGAAGGAACACGAACCGGAGTGTACTGTTCAAAGAAAGGATTGTTCAGTTCAACGTGTGAAAGTGTATCGGCCGCAGGATTGGTTTGTACAATGATCTCAGAAGACCCGTTCATGTTTTTGAAATCGAATTTCACTTTCCCGTTTGCGTCACTGATAGAGGTTCTGAAGTTTGCATTCAGGCCGGGAACAGAAACATAGGTCTCAATATTTTCAAGAGGCTTGCCGGTTACGGTGCTGAGTACTTTTCCTGTAATGATATGGCCATTCAGTTCCGGTGGAAACAGTACAGCGGGTGTTTTATCCTGCAGAAGATCATCCCAGGCAAACCTGCGCCATCCCTGTGTAAGCATCAGGTTATCCATGGCAGCAAGGGTTTCATCCGTTACTTTTTCAAAATAATAAGCAGGCGATTCGATCTGTCCTTTCAGGTCAGAACTCAGCCAGAGAAATGTCTGGATATTCGATTCATCAAGGGTTTGTAATTCATCCAGCCTGTAAACGGCAACGGATAGGTCTGTTTCAGCCTGCTGGTTGTTTTGTACCATTGGATCAACCGCCAGATCAATTTTTGATCTTGTGGTATAAATGGGCTCATTACCTTTTATCTGTATGGCGAGAGGCTGTGATGGGTATTTGAAATACAATCTTTCACAAACCGGTTTTCCTGTGCCTGTGAAAACAGTGAGTTGTGAAATTCCATCACCCAGTTTTCCTTCCTCAAAATTGAAAACTGCTTTGCCATTTTGCAGGGAAGCCTGCAGAACAATTTTCAATGATTGACGGGTATGTGCCAGCAGAAATAATTTTCCTGTATCTGAAAGATTGGTTTGTACTGACAGACTGAGTGTTTTATTCGCAGATACATTTACCTGTATCACATATCCCTGCGGAAAGATCTCCGGTAAGTTTTTTGTGATCCTGGTTTGCCCGGTCTCTACAACCGCTTTATAGGTATGTCCTGCTGCCGGTGTAAATTCAAAACTGCCCATCCCAAATCTGAGCGATTGGAAACCGGCTACAGTTTGGTTGTTTTCATCAATAATCTTTCCGGTGAAAGCCAGGCCCTTTCCATCGCCCCCCTGCACTTTACAGGCTATTCTGGAATGGATGCCGGAAACAAGGTTACCACCCTCGGGAAAGAAACGGATATCGGGTGTGGTGTTGGTTTGTATAATGGGAGTGGGCTGCTCACGGGTCTTTTGTGTATTCACGATCGTGATCATCTTCTCAAAAAAATAATCGGCACCTGCATTCTTCATCCAGTTAGTATAGGCGCGGATCTTATAATTGCCCGACTTGATTGAAACAGGAAGCGACAAAGAACCATTTCCCTTTCCATTCTGTAAATGGATCTTGGCCTGCAAGGCAGGGGTATTGTTTTCATCCAGCACTTCAACATAAGCCACTTTACTGATATCGAGTGGCTGATGTAAGGATGCATCTACCACATATAATTTGCACCAAAGAATATCGCCGGCTAAATAAAAACTCCGGTCAACATGCATGTATAATTTTTCCTGCAATGCATGTTCTGCATATCGGTTGAACTTTTCTTCCAGTTTACTGCTTGTCTGGCTTTGGGCTGCAGCACAAAACAGCAGCAGGAGAAAAAGACCTGCGACGGGTTTGTGAATGGTATGGTTTAACAATTTCATCCGGGTACTAAAAATTATTTTATGGCCAGAAACCTGGTTTTGTACTTACACCTCTCAAGGTACAGTCCACACAAAGCGCCGGCCCGAAATAAACAAAATCGAGTCCGGTAAACCCTGCCTTGGCAACCCTGGTGGGTATACCAATAGAACCTTTGATACTATCCGGTACATTGGGCACCGCCACTTCATCTGTGCAGATCATATTATAATTCCATCCGGGCACCTGTGCGTTACTGATAAAGATCCTTTTTTGTTTTTCTTCCGATACTTCAATAAAACCGATCACGGGTTCTTCAGGATTGGTTAAACAGTGCATATTGCCGTTATTACCGGAAGGTTGCGCATCAAATATGGAACCGAGTTGCTCCGTATTTTTTTTGAGCTCATCCAGAAAACGATATCCTTCCTGGCTAAGTGCATATTCTTTCAGGTTGATACTGTATAAGATCCCCAGTTTCCAGGAAGCGGGCTCTATATAAGTAAGCGGAAAAAGAGATACCACATCCTGTGTCAGTTTCTCCGTTGTGCTGAGCAGGATATTGGTAGGGATATTGGTTTTCCAGCAACGATAAAGGTTTAATGCATAGGAGGTATTAGATGAATCTCTGTATCCCACATGATGTGGGTCTCCGTTTCTGTCGTTATATATTTTGAGATTGGTATAATACTTTGAAGTGAACTCCCATGTTTCCTCATACTTAAACTGGTAGTATTTTGTTTTTGCCTGGGCATCATGTGTATTGGCATAGATCTGCACCCCTCCGTTTTCCACCCTCCATGAAACACTGTCAATATCCGGTGTTCTTCTTACAACCGAAAAATCGGATACATATTCTTTACCATTGGTTGTTTTTATATAAAGACGATATTGATCAGTGGTATTCAATGATAATTGCGGATAGGTGTAAACACCCGTACCGGTTTCTGTTAAAATGAAATTTGTGGTATTGGTCTTACTCTCTACTCTTACAATGGCTTTGGTTTCTTTTACAATGGCTGCCTGACTGGATAGTTTGGTGCTCCTGGTTAAGGTAATGGTAGTGGGGCCCGTGCCGCTGTTGATAAAACCTTCTACCACCAGGTAACCGGTAGTAGGCTCGTTTAATTGCGGCACATATTTTTCCCTGCAGGCGAATGCGAGCAGCAGCATTGAGAACAACCATATCTTTTTCATATACCTCATTTAAAACCGGATATTATAATTAATGTAGGGTATGATCGTACCGAAAATGGATAGTTTATAACCATTCACCACCCCAGCTTCTGTGGTGTAATACACAGAGTAAGGATTTTTTTTGCCGGTAAGATTATACACACCTATTGTAAATGAATTATGAAATACCTGGTGTACCTTATGGTTACCATCAATATTCATAGAGAAATCTGTTCTGAAATAATCGGGGATCCGGTATTGGTTTCTGTCTGAATACAGTGTACGCTCGGCACCGGCATAAAAGAACCTGCCAATCGGTAAAGTGATGGGGCGGCCGGTACTGTAAGTGGCATTTACGGAGAGGCTGAAACGGTGCGAGACGCGGATATTACCTACAAACGTAACATCATGCGGTTTATCGTAGTTAGCGGGATAATAAGCGCCCTTGTTAACAAGGGTGCCCTGTGTACTATCGTTCATCTGCAATAAGGTACGCGAATACGTATAACTCAACCATCCATTGAACTTTCCGGTGGCTTTCTTGATCAGGAACTCAATCCCATAGGCTTTCCCTTTTGTGGCCAGCACATCCGTTTCTATATGATGGTTTAACACAAGTGAGGCACCGCTCTTATAATCGAGATAATCCTGCATATGCTTATAATAAAACTCAAGCGATGTTTCGATGGTATTGGATTTCATATTGTGGTAGATACCGAGTGAGAGCTGGTCCCCATACTGTGGTTTGATATTCGGGTCGCGCAGTTTCCAGATATCTGTTGGCGCAATGGCTGCGGTATTGGAGAGTACATGAATGAATTGTCTTTGGGTATTGTATCCGGCTTTGAGTGAAAGGTTCTCATTGATCACATAACGTGCAGTGGCCCGTATTTCAGGTCCCTGGTAGGTCCTTACTATCTGCCCGCTGTTATACCGGCTTGTACCCAGCAGATTGGTTTCTGTTTTAGGAATGCCTGCAGCGTAGTTATTCACGGTTTGGGCACCCAGGTAATTGTAGATGGAATACCGTACAGCACCTTCCAGTGAAAAATTGGGAGTGATACTGTATTTATCGCTCAGGTAAAAAGCAGTTTCCAATGCCTGTTCCGCCTGCATCTCATCTGCTTTGATGAGTGAACGGTTATCCATAGGTGTGTATTTGCCGGGATGCAGTTTATACAAGAGGTTATTCATACCGAACTCAAACGTGTGTTTGGCGCTCGCAAAATAGTTCACATGTGTTTTCAGGTAATACTGGTTAATATCAAATGCCAGTTTATAAGCTGTTGTCGGATTTCTATCACTGGAGATATCATAATTATAGCTGTCTATGCCTGTAGCCGCAACAGTGTACCATTTGTTGTTGAACACATGTTTCCATTTTAATGAAACGTTTCTGTTGCCATAATGATAGCTTGTATCGTTGTTCAGGTTAAAGCGGTCATTACTCATGTAACCGGTAAAATAGATACTGTTCTTTTTATTGATCTCGTGCGTGATATTAAAATTGATATCATTAAAAGCTGCGCGGCTGTTCTTGTATTCACTTGGCAGCAGATTCAGCAGCCAGTTGGCATAAGTAGTTCTGGCGCCAAAGATGAATGAACTTTTGTCTTTCGCTAATGGGCCCTCTATATTAATTCTGCTGGTCAGCAAACCGATACCTGCAGAGCCGGTAATATTTTTTTTATTGCCTTCCCTGCTGTTTACTTCCAATACGGAAGAAAGACGGCCGCCATATTTAGCAGGGATCCCGCTTTTGTATAATTGAAGGTCCTTTACTACTTCTGGATTAAACGCCGAGAACAACCCAAAGAAATGTGAGGGGTTAAAGATCGTCGCATCATTAAACAGGATCAGGTTCTGATCGGCAGAGCCACCACGTACATTTAGTCCCGTACTGGCTTCACCTACGGTTTTAACACCGGGCATGGTCATTACCACCCGCAGGATATCTACTTCGCCAAAAACAACGGGCACCTGTTTGATGGCTTTGATATCAATTTTCTGAACACCCATCTGCATACCACGGATGAGACTGGTTCTTTCTGATGAAACCACTACATTTTTTAATGGGATCACCATTGGCTGAAGATCTATATTCATCTTCCCTTCTGTATACACCATTACCTGTCTGCGTGTATCGCGGATCCCCAGGCTCTGGATATTGATGATGCTTCTTCCTTTGGGTATGGTTATAGAATAATAACCATACTGGTCACTGATCACGCCGGTCTTACTGCCTTCTATCCGAACGGATGCACCTATAATGGGCTCGCCGGTTTTGCTGTCATGCAGGTATCCCGCAAGCGTAACCCTGCCGGGACTGACTGCACCCTTGGGTTTTTCTCCAATGGTATACAGTTTGTTTTCAAGATTGGCAGAAGTTGCTTTATTTTCTGACGGGCTGCTATCTGTATTATTTGTATTGGTTGTTTTTGGTGTCGGTTTTTTAGCCTTTTTTACCGCATCATCAAAAAGGTCTTCCGCTAATTCGGTATTGATCAGCACATGTTTGCTGATAAAAACATGGTGCTCCCCATCTTCAGAGAAGACCAGTCCGGTATTAGTGAACGCAAGTCCCAATACTTTTCGCCAGGGTTCATTGTTTACGGAGAAGTCAACCCGTATGCTGTCGAGGTCTGATCTGTTATAATAGAAATGATACCCCGTACGGCGTTCCATATCCAGCAGGAAGGTTTCTATCGGCATGTTCCTGAACTCACCCGTGATCATAGCACCGGTTGTATCCGTTTGCGCCTTTGTTTGTATGCAGCAAAATATGCCTGCCAGCAGGATCGGTAAAATGATATGTAGCTTTTTACAAAACATTCAGAAGCTTGTGGTACCTGGTTTATTTTGAAAGTGTTTCATAATAGGTTACTGCCCTGATCAGGGCATTATTCGCGTCGTTACTAAAATCCAGATTGTTTTTCCGGATAAACTGGCGCAACTCCGTTTTCCTGTCTTTAAAAAGATCCAGAACATGTTTCTGCCGGTTAAAAAGATAATAGGCATTTCCTTTTTTGAGATAGTAGTTGATACTGGGTACGATATACCTTCTGGGCCCGCCCCTGTCGTTCAGGTCCTCCATCAGGATCTTGGTTTCTTTCTTATAAAGCACCAGGTTATTGCCGGCGTATAACACTTCGTAAAACCCACTTTTAGGCAAGGAAGAAGGGCTATTCTCTTTTTCCAGTTTGGTAAACAAATGGCTGTCAATGGTAAACAGATCGATCTTGTCGTAATCCGGGCTCACCGCAAATACGCCAGAAGCATCTTTTACCACGATCTTGTTTTCGAGTATATCGTATTTGAGCTTTACGTTCTCATAAAGAATATTATCAAACCTGACCGATCCCGTATTAAAATTTGTATTCAGAAAAAAAGGATGGCCAATGGTGATCAACAGGTAATACTCAACATATTGCGGGCCTGAGTACAAGGGGGCGGCCGTTGCAATAAAACGCTGGTATTCGCGGGAAGCATTGCTGATAGCAGTGGCACGCATACTGCTGTCACGGGCAGGAATTTGTGCCGTGGACGCTGTAACGGTCAATACAGTAGTGATGGTGAGTATATAAAAAAAAATCCTGCTTAGGTAGTGCATGGATCGGTTTTTATAAATATATAGTATTATCAGATAGGCAGGTAAATTTTGTGATGAGTAGGTAGGGGTTAACCCTTAGCCATTATTCTTTTTACTACATCGTTTTCTTAACAAAACAGGGTAGTTTATCGACTTTTATCCAAAAGGCTTTTTGTAATAAACGAAATGCCTTACATTCATTCCTCAATCATTACCTTTTAAAATACGATTGCTCTATGGGAGATCTTCAGATCAAGAAAGAAGCGAAAAAATACGATGCCGTAATTGTAGGCTCCGGTGCCGGCGGCGGTATGGCAGCTTATGTATTATCAAAAGCAGGCTTAAAAGTCTGCCTGATTGAAGCGGGCCCTAATTACGACCCAGCTATTCATTCTTCTCAGTTAAAAAATCCATGGGATTCTCCAAGAAGGGGAGCCAGCACCAAGTTCAGGCCATTCGGCGATTTTGACGGATGTTACTGGGGTTGGGAGATCGATGGTGAACCCTATACCATGGCGGAAGGAAGTGCCAAATGGGATTGGTGGCGTGCCCGTATGATCGGTGGCCGTACCAATCACTGGGGAAGAATCTCTTTGCGTTTCGGTCCTAAAGATTTTAAACGCAGAAGTATTGATGGATTGGGTGATGACTGGCCAATCGGATACGAAGATGTAAAACCTTATTACGATAAGATCGATAAACTGATCGGTGTATTCGGATCAAATGAAGGGTTGGATAATGATCCTGATGGTATTTTTTTACCGGCACCTAAACCGAGGTTGCATGAGCTGATGATCAAAAAATCAGCCACCGGTTTAGGTATACCGGTGATCCCTTCACGTTTATCTATCCTTACCAAAAAGATCAATGATGAGCGCGGCGCCTGTTTCTTCTGCGCACAGTGCGGAAGAAGCTGTAAAGTATATGGCGATTTCTCTTCCTCCTCTGTATTGATCAAACCGGCCGTGGCTACCGGAAATATTGATGTGATCACCAATGCTATGGCGCGTGAAGTGATCACCAATGCCGATGGTTTGGCTACCGGTGTTTCTTTTGTGAACAAGGCAGACAATATGGAATACCAGGTAAGTGGCCGTGTAGTAATACTGGCAGCGAGTACCTGTGAAACCGCTCGTTTGTTATTGAATTCAAAATCAACCCGTCATCCGAATGGCCTGGCCAACGATAGTAATGTAGTGGGTAAATACCTACACGATTCTACCGGTGCGGCTATTGGGGGTGTATTACCACAACTCTTTGGCCGTAAGCGTTACAACGAAGATGGTGTAGGTGGTATGCACGTGTACACACCGTGGTGGCTGGATAATAAAAAACTCGATTTCCCTCGTGGTTACCATATTGAGTACTGGGGTGGCATGGGCCAGCCTGCCTATGGTTTTGGGATGGGCATCCAGAATGAGAACGGTAAATTCATGGTGAATGGAAAAACCAAAGAAGCGGGTGGATATGGTGCCGGACTGAAAGAAGATGTTCGTTTCTTCTATGGTGCGGGTGTAGGTATGGCAGGAAGGGGAGAAGCCGTTGCCAATATCAATAACTATTGTGAGATCGATCCGAAAGTGGTGGATAAATACGGGATCCCTGTTTTACGTTTCCATACCAATCACTCCGAGTATGAGATCAAACAGGCCAAGCATATGAAGGAGACCTTTAAAGAGATCCTGCATAATATGGGAGCCATTATTACCTGGGGTGGTGATGATAATGAAAAGAATAACTATGGATTGAATAACCCGGGTAATATCATTCATGAAGCCGGAACCGTTCGTATGGGTAATGATAAGAAAACATCAGCCCTCAACAAATGGAGCCAGGCGCATGATTGTAAAACATTGTTCTGCGTGGATGGCAGCCAGTTTGTATCACAGGCAGATAAGAATATTACCTGGACGATCCTTGCTTTATCTATGCGGACTTCTGAGTATATCATTGAAGAAATGAAAAAACAAAACATTTAACCCTCCTGTGTCCTCCCTGGGAGGGAGGATGAATTTTGTTTAAAGAGGATAAAATTTATAATTATGGACAGAAGAAAATCGATCAAAGCATTACTGATAGGTACCGTAGGTGCCGGTGTGCTGGTAGATGCCTGTAAGAATGCTGATAAAAAAGCCATTGCATCCTCACCCGATGCAAGTATTGATGCAGACAGGATGCAGGAAGAAAAAGACTACCTGAAAAAACTGAATGCAGGCGATAAATTCTTTACGGAACATGAGATGGCTACTATCACCATTTTAGGTGATATCATTTTACCAACAGATGAAAAAAGCGGAAGCGCTTCCGATGCGAAAGTGCCGGAGTTCATCGAAGTCAGTGTAAAAGATATGCCGC
>CBHRAM010000088.1:0-10727 GCA_966076165.1 uncultured Chitinophagaceae bacterium | reverse complement strand
TAAGAAAAGCGTATAATGGAATGATCAAAGAATTTGTAGAAAAAGATACCCGGGGTGGCATTCATTACACCAAAGCCGTCTCCGGCGCAGGACTTGGCGGCACACCCTACCGCGATGGAACCTACAACTACTACATATCTGAACCCAAACGCGACGATGACCTCAAAGCGATCGGGCCCTTTATGCAGGCATGTATAGAAATAGATAGATTGCATATAAGGTAATACGAATATTTTTTGGGGAATGGACTGCAAAATATCTAAAGCAATTCCTCCGGCAGTTTTTCCGGCAAAGCGATCAAAAGGTTTGAAGATGGGTTTGAAATATAAAATGTTATTATTATGTTTAAAGGATAATCACTTCTTCCTGATAACCCAACCCCAAACTAATCGATGGAAGTCCACCACCACCCACACGTTGAAAAGAAAAATTTTAAAGAATATCTTCTGGAAGGCTTAATGATTTTCTTGGCAGTAACCATGGGATTTATTGCCGAGAATATCAGGGAGCATTTTGTTACAAAAAAGCATGAAAAGGAATATATGGTTTCATTGGTAAGAGATTTAAACAACGATATTGCCGGTATAACAAATTCTGAAGTAATAGTAACCGGATATATAAATGACGCAGATTCAATTTTATCTATTTTCAAGAATGCAGATTATAAAAATACAAGTAGTGATATATATTATTTCGGAAGAGTTTTAGGATTCCGGAATTTATGGAGGTCAAACGATGGAACAATTCAACAGCTTATCTATTCAGGAGGCTTACGGCTCATAGAAAATAAAGGGGTTATTGACAGTATCCAGGACTATATAAGTAATTTAAAGGATTTATCACAAATCTTATCTCTTGAAGATGCTGAAACAAGTGAATATCGAAAAGCAATGAGTAAAGTTTTTTCGGGATTTACTCTTAATGATATGATAGACATAAAAGCCAAAAATGCCATGACCCGGTTAAATTACAATCCCGATTTACATTCTACATCCAAAAATGATATTAATGACCTGGCAGTGCAAATTGTAATAGTTAAAACAAACAGGATAAGGCAGTTGCGTATAATGAAAGACTTAAAAACCGAAGCGGCTTCAATAATAAAATTAATCAATAAAGAATATGACCTGGAGTGATAATAAAAGCACGAACGCACAAAAGGTTTTGAGCAATTGGGGCTTAAGACACAAATACAATCCTGACAAATCAATAATCTAAAAGAATGGAAGTACACCACCACCCACACGTAGGAAAGAAAAGTTTCAAAGAATACCTGCTAGAAGGGTTGGCAAACATCTGATTCCCCTCATTCTGCTGCACAGTTTGCTGCTACACAAATAGCACAATTCAATCATACGGTAAACGTACAAAAACAACAAACCCCTCAATGCGCAGCAGAGAGGGGGCAGAGGTAAATCAGTGGTCCCGGCAAGAATCGAACTTGCATCTAGAGTTTAGGAAACTCCTATTCTATCCATTGAACTACGGGACCTTGGAAAAGTTTGTAGTCTCTGGTTTGTAGTCTGTAGTTAAAAAAAATAACCACAGACTACAAACTACAGACCACAAACCCTCCGCAGGGCTGCAAAAATAATAGTTTCTCCTATTCCCCCTGCAAGAGATTCGATTTGGGGGCTAATTCCTTATTCTTCAGTACTTTCAGGGCATAAATACACCACATGAAACTCCTTCGACCCGCTTTCAAAACTCTTTTAACCATTTTTACCACTTTAACCCTTGTAACCCCCAACCAATCTAAAGCTCAAACCAAGGCCAAAGCCGTGCTCAATCACGTGGCCATTTTTGTGGTTAACATCGAGAAAACCAGAACCTTTTATGATGCTTTGTTTGCCTTCGATACCATTCCCGAGCCCTTTCATGACGGGAAACATATCTGGTACTCCATCGCCCCCGGTGTGGCCATGCATGTGATCCAGGGTGCGGATAAGCCCAAAGAATACTTTCTTAACCAGCATACCTGCTTTAGCGTACCCAATACCGAGGCGTTTGTACAAAAAGTAAAAGCCAATAATCTTCCCTTCTATAACTCCAAAGGTGTAAAAGGCGAGATCACCAACCGTGTAGACGGCGTAAAACAGGTCTGGGTAACCGATCCGGATGGATATTGGATTGAAGTGAATGATGCGAAGAATTAGGAGCCGGTCCATAGTCCATGGTCGATAGCCCATAACCTTTTCCTGCTATGGACCATGAACTTTTATCTATAGACTTCCCCCGTCAATAACTCCAAACCCCAAACTCCAAACCCCAAACTTTCCTCTATCTTTGCGCTTCTCAAAAAAAACCTATGAAGTTTTATAATATAATCATCAAGTATCGTTTCTGGTTGGGACTTTTAGCCATTGGCCTGGCTGTTCTGGTGAATGTTACGAGCGGTTTCTGGCCTTCCTTTATCCTTTATTTCATTGGGGTGATCGCCTTGGCGAGCCATTTCTTTATCGGGCCTATGCGCCTGATCCAGGAACCTATGGAAGCAGGTAATATTGAAGAAGTAGAAAAGATCCTGGCCTCCATCTGGTTCCCGGGCCTGCTGTATAAGCCTGTACGATCTACGTATTATACCATCAAAGGCAACCTGGCCATGATGAAGCAGGATTTTGATTCTGCCGAAAAACACCTCAAAATGAGCTCCGACCTGGGTTCGCCTATGCCCGAAGCAGAAGGTGCCAATAAACTGCAACTGGGTATGATGGCCATGCAGCGTGGTGATCTGAAACAGGGAGAGAACTATATCCGTGCGGCCATCCGTGCCGGGATCTCCGATAAAGAAAGTGAGGCCGTGGCTTATCTCAGCATGTGCCAGATCTTTATGAATAAAAGAGAATTCAGGGCAGCGAAAGATTTTTTCCGCAAAGCCAAAGCCTGCAAACCCAAAACCAAACAGGTGCTTGACCAGGTAAAGGAAATTGAGAAATACATCTCAAGAATGCCTGGCTAGCCCCCAAAACCCTGACAACAATCACCCCCATTTCTCGTAAAACAGAAGTTTACCCTGACCCCCATCAGCAAAAGCCAAAAGCTGTTTAGATAGTTTTGCCCCATGAAGAACAACTGGCAAAAAATGATCGTGGCCTGTCTGGCATGCCTGCTGATCGTATTTGTGATCGTATTACTAACGCAAGGCTATCGCAAAAACTAAAAATCACCATATGAAAAAGAACATGGGTAATCTCGATCGTATCATCCGCATCATTGCGGCCATTATTTTTTCTGCCCTCTATTTTACCGGCACCGTAACCGGAACTTTCGGAACAATACTGCTGGTACTCGGCGCTGTTTTCCTTGCCACATCCCTCATCAGTTTCTGCCCGTTATATACATTGTTCGGAGTGAATACCTGTGAGAAGAAACCGTAAAGTGATAAGTAGTAGGTTGTAAGTAATAAGTAAAGGAAACGCATAAAAAAAGCATCAGACAAAATTTTATCTGATGCTTTTTTTATAACTAAATATATACTCACCACTCACCACTCACGGTTCACGAAAATCATTCACAAAACTACTTCAACGCCTGGTACACCGCTACCTTAAACTTCTCTGCAATATCACCATGACTATACGGATACTGCTGCAAAACAAATTGTGCTACAATTTTTTCTTTGGGATCGATCCAGTAAGAAGAAGCGAACATGCCACCCCAGGCAAATGAACCGGGAGATGTGGTATTCTTTGCCGCATCCCCATCTGTAACCACTTGAAAGCCCAGGCCGAAAGTGATGCCGAGATTGTTTGTTTGACTGGTAGTCATTAACCGGATCGTATTTCTGCTAAGGATATGTTTGCCGTTATAATCGCCGCCATTCAAAAGCATCTGCATAAAGATGGCATAATCATACGCAGTAGAAACCAGGCCACCACCGCCTGAATAGAAACTGCCACCATCCAGTATCGGGTAATCACGGTAAAAAGTTCCGTTAACGGTGATCACTTCTGCGGTATTCACCACATGCTTTGTTTTATCATCCGAATGCAGCATGGCCAAACGGCTTTGCTTTTCTTTGGGGATATAGAAATACGTATCCTTCATACCCAATGGTTCAAAAATATTTTTACGGAAGAACTGGTCCAGGCTCAAACCACTCACCACTTCCACTAAATAGCCTAAGATGTCCGTATTCAAACCGTACGTAAATTTTTCACCGGGCTGATGCACCAGTGGAAGCGATCCAAGTTTTTTGATATTATCTGCCAGCAAACCACCTTTCAAACCAATGCCCCCAACCACACCGGCTTTGGAATAGATCGCATTCATGGTCTCACTGCCTATCTGGGCATAACCCACGCCTGATGTATGTGTGAGCAGGTCACGTATCGTGATCTCTCTCTTGGCAGGAATAGTTGTGTAAGTAGTATCTGCCTTATTGAATTTATCAAGCACCACCGGCTTTTTAAATTCAGGAATGTATTTAGAGATGGGTTCATCCAACAGGATCTTGCCATTCTCAAACAACATCATCACCGCCACACTGGTGATCGCTTTTGTTTGTGAAGCAATACGCCAGATCGCATCTTTCTGCAGCAGTTTATTCTTCTCCTTATCATCATAGCCAATGGCTTTATGATACACAATATTCCCATCATGCGCCACGATCGCGATCGCACCGGCAATCCAGTTGCTGTCAATATACTGCTGAACCAGTTTATCGATCCTTTGTAAACGTTCAGAAGAAAAATGATTCTGCTCCGGTACCCCGGGTTTCAAAACCTGTGCAGACAAAAAGAAGACATTCAAAAAAACAGTAACAACAAAAACAAGCAATACTTTTTTCATAAGTGCATAATTAGGCACTTAAGTTCTCAAACTAAAAACACAAAACAAAATTTAATATGAAAAATAATACAATTCCCCCTTAAGGGGGCTGGGGGGTTAATCATCCCAGATTTCCGAATGCTTCGCAAAATATGGCAACGCAAATGTACCCATCAACCCAGTAAGGATCTCAAGTCCAACAGTAAGTCCTCTTGCACTGGGCGGCATGGCTTGTCCGGTGGGTAACATATTCGGGCCTAAGGGTATAAATGCCACAACGGTAGTAAGTATGATGCATAGCACTACATACACGGTTAACCCGTTCTTCACATATTGCAGCAATAAAGAATAGACAATACCACCCACTACCAGCGTAGGAATACAGAAGAAGATGATCGAATTGATATTGATATACTCCGCAAACTCATAACCCGTGATCTTCCGGTAGATAAAATCAAAGGCAAGGCCCAAAACGGCCGTCGCGATCCCTACAAATAACCCACCAAGTATCCCCCGGGTAGGCAGTGAATCGCTGAAGGAAGTAGAATGATTTTCCATAACTGTGTTTTTTAAGTGATCAATGAGGCACCCTAAACAATAGCTTTCCGGAAATCCGTTCTGATAATATATCCTTAGATAAAGAGCTGGTAACTGTAAAAGTTACACTTTTATTCGAAAAATACAATAGCCATTAGCAAGATAGCACTAAACTTTCCCCTCCCTTGCGCAGCAAGGAGGGGTGCCCAAGCGGCCTAGCGCAGGGCGGGGTGGTGCACGAGGTGAGCACTTAGCTACTTCCCCCCACTCACCACCCTCTCCACCACCTCCGGAAAATGCCTGTGCTCCAGCTCATGTATCTTCTGTGCAAGGCTTTCCGGTGTATCTCCCCCGTCAATACTGCATTTTGCCTGGAATATGGGTTGCCCCTCATCAAAATGCTCATTTACATAATGGATGGTAATCCCGCTTTCTTTTTCACCCGCAGCGATCACCGCCTCGTGCACTTTCATACCATACATGCCTTTCCCGCCATAATTAGGTAATAAGGCCGGATGTATATTAATGATCTTATCAGGATAAGCCGCGATCACTGCCTCCGGTACCTTCCAGAGAAAGCCGGCCAGCACAATAAAATCAATTCCGGCAGCTTTTAGCTCCGGTAAATAGCTATCTCCCCTGAAAAAACGCTCTTTTTCGATCAGTAAAACCGGGATTCCATGGTTTTGGGCGATGGAAATAACACCGGCTCCGGGTTTATTACATACAACCAGAGAAACTTCGATGGAGGAATGATTTTTTAGATGGGTTATGATTTTTTCTGCATTGGATCCCGCTCCTGAAGCAAAAATGGCGATATGTTGGGTCTGGCGTTTAGCGTTCGGAATTAAGCGTTCCGCCTTATCTACACTCACGACTGACGTCTCACCACTCACTATCCCCAATTTCTGCAGTAGTTTTTTCTCGTATTTCCAGAAAAACCCCCACTGCCCCAACAATGCCCCATAGCCCAATAAGATGAACTGGTAGCCAAAAACCAGCATACCCACCCGCAAAAGCAGTCTCCATACCCAAAAAGTATCGGCATCCATGCCCAGCCAGGCCGTAATATAGCGGGTTAGAACAGCCGTGGTACAGCCTGTAAGCCCAAAAACAATAAAAAGGATCCAGAATTGACGGGTACTAACCCCCCATTTTTCCTGCAGGCGTTTAAACATGCTCCAAAAATGGGACAAATATTCGAGTAATCTTTTACGAAACAGGGAAGCGGTTTGTGCAATTTATCATCCAAAAGCATGACATGTTTTTAAACTATATCCTTCCAATCCGCTGAAACGCAAGCCAGATAAGGCTAAAAAAATTTTTTCTATGTTGCGTTTTTGTCAGCACGGTGTCATATTTTTGCTGCCGTTCACGGATATTTTTCCACACCAAGAACCACAGTTTTGTGAATATGATATCTTTTAGACGTTTAGCCAAGACCTGTTTAACCGGAACCATCCTTTCCCTCAGTTTATTATTGGGTACTTCAGCAAATGCACAAGACGGGAAAACCCTGTTTCAGACCAATTGTGCTTCTTGCCATGCAGTAAACAAAAAAATGACCGGCCCGGCCCTTGCCGGTGTGGAAGATCGTTGGCCCGATAAAGCCAAGCTCCATGCCTGGATCAAAAACAGCGCCGCTTTCCTGAAAACAGGAGATGCTTATGCCAATAACCTGTACAATGAGTACAATAAAACAGCGATGAACCTGTTTCCTAACTTCACTGATAAGGAAATAGATGCTATCCTGGGTTATATCAAAACCGTTCCCGCACCGGGCGCAGGCCCTGCAGCCGCAGCCAATCCTGCTGATGCCAAAGGACAGGAAGGCGATAACACCTTATTATTCGGTATCCTCACCCTGATCCTCGCAGTTGTTGCGCTTACCTTATTACAGGTAAATGCCAACCTTAAGAAATTAGCCGATGAGCGTGAAGGACATGCTTCTGTTGAACCCGTTCCTTTCTGGAAGAACAAGAGCTATATCGCATTGGTTACCGTGATCTTATTTGTGATTGGTGGTTACTGGACTTCTGTAGGTGCTATGGGACTGGGCCGCAGCAAAGATTATCAACCCGAACAACCTATCTATTACTCTCATAAAGTTCACGCTGGTATTAACCAGATCAATTGCCAGTATTGCCACGTAGGTGTTTACCAGGGCAAACAGGCTACTATCCCATCTGTCAATGTTTGTATGAACTGTCACATGGCGATCAACGAATACAAAGGAGAGAAGATCTACAACGAAGAAGGCCAGGAAGTGAATGCTACCGCAGAGATCAAGAAATTATACAAATACGCAGGTTTTGAAGAAGGTAAACCATGGGATCCTTCTAAAGCAAAACCGGTTGAATGGGCACGTATCCATAACCTGCCTGACCACGTGTATTTTAACCACTCACAGCACGTGAAAGCCGGACAGGTTGCCTGTCAGACCTGCCACGGTGAGATCCAGAAAATGGACGAAGTAAAACAATTCACCGACCTGAGCATGGGCTGGTGTATCAACTGTCACCGTACCACACAGGTTCAGTTCAAAGACAATGGTTTCTACAGCATCTATGAGAAATACCATCAGGATCTGAAAAGCGGCAAACTCGATAGCACCAAAGGCATTACTGTAGCAAAGATTGGTGGTACAGAGTGTCAGAAATGTCACTATTAATTTAATGTGATGATGTGATAATTCGATGATGTGATAATGGAATCGAAATCGAATTACCAGACAAATTATCAAATCATCGCAGCATCGAATAGAATTATCACATTATCAAATTATCGAATTATCAAATTAGTATAATGGAGCAAAAAAAGCACTGGCAAAGTTTTGGAGAGCTGAATCAGTCTGAAGCTTACAACAAAGACGTTAAAGACGAATTCAAAGAAGAACTTCCTTTTGTGTCTGATGAAAGCGCAAGCTTTTTAGGAACAAAAGCGCCACGCAGGGACTTTTTAAAGTATCTCGGTTTCAGCACCGCGGCAGCTGCAGTAGCGGCCAGTTGCGAAATGCCTGTAAAAAGAGCAATTCCTTTTGCCAATAAACCTGAAGATATTGTTCCCGGTGTCTCTAAGTATTATGCAACCACTTATGTACAGGATGGAGATGTGGTAAGCGTTTTAGCGAAAGTGCGTGATGGTCGTCCGATCAAAATTGAAGGTAACGACCTGAGTCCGCTCACCAAAGGCGGTACTTCTGCCCGTGTACAGGCTTCTGTGTTAGACTTATATGATACTGCCCGTTTACGTTTCCCTACTATTGATGGTAAAGAAGCAACATTCGAGGCAATTGATAAAGCAGTGGCTTCTTCTGTAAGCGGTCCTGTAGTGATCTTGACCAGCACCATTACTTCTCCTTCTACCAAAGAAGCGATCAACCAGTTCCTGGCAAAATATCCGGGCAGCCGCCACGTAACCTACGATGCGATTTCTTATAGCGGTATGTTATTGGCCAACGAAGCTACCTACGGTAAAAAAGCCATTCCTTCTTACCATTTCGAAAATGCAAAAGCGATCGTAAGTATCGGTGCCGATTTCTTAGGTACCTGGCTGAGCCCGATCGAATTTGCCAAACAATACGCAACCGGTAAAAAATTAGACGAGAAGAACCCTGAAATGAGCAAGCACATTCATTTTGAAAGTGTGGCCAGCTTAACAGGTTCCAACGCTGATGAAAAATATTTACACCGTCCATCTGAAACGGGCCTGGTTGTTAACGCATTATTATTTGCTATCAAAAGCGGTGGTGATGCAGCCGGTATTTCAGATCCTAAACTGAAAGCGGCCATTCAGAAAGCAGCTAAACTGTTAACAGCAAATAAAGGCGCTGCTTTAGTAGTGGCCGGCAGCAATGATGTGAATGTTCAGATCGTTGTAAATGCGATCAACGAAGAACTTGGTGCTGGTGGAAAAACCATCGACTGGTCTGCTACCTCCAATATCCGCCAGGGTGTTGATGCTGATTTTGCAAAACTGGTTGATGATATGAACGCAGGTTCTGTAAGTTCATTATTCATCCACGGTGCAAATCCTGCCTACACCTGGTACGATGCTGATAAGTTCAAAGCAGCATTGAAAAAAGTAAAAACAACCGTTTCTTTCAATAGCAAACTGGATGAAACTACTGAGCTCTGCAAATTTGTGATCCCTGATCATAACTACCTCGAAAGCTGGGGTGATGCAGAAGCAAAAGCGGGCCATTATTCTTTCTTGCAGCCTACGATCTATCCTTTATTCAAAACCCGCCAGTGGCAGGACAGCCTTCTTAAATGGGCAGGCAATCCTTCCGATTAT
Source organism: uncultured Chitinophagaceae bacterium (assembly GCA_966076165.1). GTDB lineage: Bacteria > Bacteroidota > Bacteroidia > Chitinophagales > Chitinophagaceae > Sediminibacterium. The sequence continues at coordinate 1,124 of CBHRAM010000088.1, read as the reverse complement.
CTCGCTTTCCTGAAAACTTTCTGGAGCGCGAAACTGGGTGGTGAATCCGGATGGAACAAAGCTTTGCAGGATGGTGTGGTAAACCCTTCAGCCGGAACTTTAGCAGGTGCTTCTTTTAACGGCGGTGCTGTTGCAGCTGCAGTAAATGCAGTAAGCTCAGGAAAGAAAGCTGGTAAAATTGAATTGGTTCTCTACGAAAAAATAGGTATCGGTGCCGGTCAGGGCGCATCCAACCCATGGTTGCAGGAATTACCCGATCCGGTTACACGTGCTACCTGGGATAACTACGTAATTGTTTCTCCTGCCCTGGCAAAAACCTTGTTGGACATTGATCTGAATAATGGTGGCCAGGCGGATGCTTACGAAGTAAACCCTCCAAAGAAAGTTGTAAAAGTTACGGTTAACGGTAAGAGTGTAGAATTACCAGCCCTGATCATTCCGGGTACACACCCCGATACCATTGCGATCGCTGTTGGTTATGGCCGTAGCGAAAAACTGGGTAAATCTGTGGTAGGAACCGGTAAGAATGCATTTCCTTTTGCCAGCCTGAGCGGTGCTTCTGTGAGTTTTGTTAACTCAGATGTTACCATCGTTTCAACCGGCGAAAAATATCCGGTTGCCTTAACACAAACCCATAGCCGTTACGATACCGCACAAGGTAACCGTACCGAGGTAATGAAAGAATTAACACTGGCTGCTTATAAAGAAAATCCAACCGAGATCCGTGATGAGCGCGAAGAAGAACTCAAGCCTTACGGTGGACTGGAGAAATTTGAAAGTCAGGGTACGATCTATCCTGTTTACGACAGGCCGGGTATCAAATGGGGTATGAGTGTTGACCTCAACACCTGTACCGGTTGTGCTGCCTGTGTTGTGGCCTGTAATGCAGAGAACAACGTTTCTGTAGTAGGTAAACCCGAAGTACTCCGTGGCCATGAAATGCATTGGTTACGTATCGACCGTTATTTCAGCGGTGATATGGATAATCCAAACGTGGTATTCCAGCCATTGATGTGCCAGCATTGCGATAACGCTCCTTGTGAGAACGTTTGTCCGGTAGCTGCTACCAACCACAGCTCTGAAGGTCTGAACCAGATGACGTATAACCGTTGTATCGGTACAAG